>DATMML010000016.1 GCA_035570235.1 Vicinamibacteria bacterium
TTCCTTCCTTTAGTGATCGTCGACAGCCGCGTTCGCAGTTAGCGTTTCCACTCGTCGTGCGCGGCCCTGATGGCGCGCGGGAAGTCCACGATGTCCGACGGGAATACCTCGATGAACAGGCCGTTCTTGCTCGGTCCCGACCCGCCTTGCGGGTACATTCCGTTGTGAAGCATCTGAAGGAACGACGAGTCGTCACACGGGATCGGGTTCTGTAGCTTCTGCAGAAAGCCCTCGCCTCGTCCGCTGCAGGCTGCGCCCTTACCGATCTTGCCGAACCAGATGTTCGTCTGCCAGGCGACCGGGATATCGTTGGTGCGGGCGAGGCCCACGGTGCGCTGGTCCGCGGGCAGGTCGCCAATCAAGAAGCAGTCCTGCACCACGAGGTGGCCCTGCAGCGTCCGTGCCGCCACGCTCACGAGGACGTCGAGCAGGTGATCGTTGATGCCCACCGCCTTGGATCGCGGCACCGGACGCCCGTCCTCGCCGATGGGCGGGAAGGCGAACAAGGTGATGATGGGAAGGGTTACGAGCGTTCTCGGGAAGTGCCGCTGGTACGAGGCGGCGATCCCGCCCATGGCGCGGGCCACGAGGGACGGCCGATAACCAGCCCCTGCCCAGATGCGCGGGCTGTCCGTGACGCACGGGTTCGGGTTCCTGGATTCCGCGGGGCTCTCGCTGGGCAGCGAGAGCTCCTCGGTGAGGGTGTCTATGCCCGTGAGCTTGATCACGGCCACGTCGCGGTCATAGCCCGTCCCGCGCAGGTGGGTGGAGAGTTGCGCCAGCATGTCGGCGAACGCGTTCTGGTAGCCCGGGTCCCAGGGCGGGGGCATCGAGACCTTGTGGCACGGCTCGATGCCGCCGTGGTACGTCATCTCGAAATCGAGGCGCTGCAGGCCCAGACCGGCTGGGGGCGGCGCGAACAGCCACTCCGGATTGCCTTGGCCCGCCTGCACCGCGAGCTCCACCGTCAGATGATGTGCTCGCGCCTTCGCCAACTGCTGGTCCATGGCCGTGAAGTCGTACGTCTTGACCGCCGGTGAGATCTCCGACCAGGTGACGTGCACGCCAACCCCGTCAACGCCCGGGACGGCAAGAGCCTTATCGAAGTCGCCTTTCTTGACCGCCCAGTTGTAAGGCCACACGTAAATCCCGTGGACGGCCGGGGAAATGTCCGCGGGGGCCAGGGCAACTTGCGCGTCAATCAGCGCACTCGCCTGTGACGCGGCCGATTGCCAAAGGCCACTCACCGCCATCAAGAGGAACGCGAAGCACGCCATTGTGCTCGCGGCCCCCGCCGTCCGGCTCAGCCGAGGAGTTCTGCGAGAGGGCAGTGGAAGCCGGGGAGTAGGTCTTCCCCGTCAAGAGTACCGTCTGGCCCGATCTCGCGCACGTCGCTGAGCGAGCGGTACCGGACGGCGCGGGAGGCCCGGGGGTCGATGACCCACACGAGCCGCACGCCGGCGGCGAGGTACTCCCCCACCTTGTCGAGCACCTCGCGAGGCTTGTCTTCCGGCGAGAGGAGCTCGACCGCGAGGTCCGGTGCGAGTTCCGCGAAGCCCTCGGGGACCCTTGGAAGGCGGTTCGATGAGACGAAGCTCGCGTCTGGAGAGCGGACGTTGCCCCCCGGGAGCCGGTATCTGGTGCTGGAGTCGAAGACCCTGCCGAGGCGCCTCGGGCTCACGAAGGCCAGCATCGCCGCCCCGAGCCAGAGGGAAATCTCGCCGTGGCGCATGCCGGCGGGGCCCACGCGAATCTCCCCATCCACGAGCTCATACTTGCGTCCATCCCTAGGAAGGCGGAGCAGGTCCTGGTCCGTGATCGAGGGCCGCGTCGTTGCAACGCCCATGAGTATACGCCCACCACACGTGTCCAGACGATCGGTCGGGTGGGCGGATGGCGTTCCTACGCACCGCCGAGCGGCAGCTTGTCGTTGACCGCCACCAGGGGCGCCCCCTTGACCTCTCCTCTCGGCTGCGGGGAACACCTGTACCATCGGAAACCCGAGCGGCATCCTGGCCAACTTCAGCTGGCCGCACGAGGACGAGCAAGGTAGTTGTGTCGCGTCAAGTGATTCAGCGACTTGTGAGCGTGGGGTTGTTCCACGTTGACCCTTCTGATACTTCCTCGTAACCCGTTGATTACAAACGATCGGCAGCAGCACTTTGCCCCTGGTTGCGCGAACGTTGGTTCTACCCAGGTCGGCCGGATTCTTCGAGGCACTCCATGCAACCTTTCAGCCCCCCCGCGACACTCATAACCCAGAACAGACGGCCTACGCTTGGAGGAAAATCCATGCTCTTGTTCCCGTTGGTCTCGCTTCGGCTGCTCTCGATGCTGGCCGCTCCCGTGGACGGATCCATGCTCGCCAGCATCCACAAGATCGACGCCAATACGCCGGTCGAGATCCAATCGGCCCTGGCACTTTCTGCGGGCCCTCCAGTCGCGGCCGGCGCTGCGGTCTACGTGCTGGGGCCCAAGGGCTTCAGGAAGCTCCGAGACGGCTCGAACGGCTTCAGCTGCCTCGTGACCCGCGACCATCTCGACGACGTGTCGCCCCAGTGCTTCGACGCAGAGGGAAGCGCAACGACCCTCAAGGCTCTCCTCTTCGTGGAGGAGCAGCGAGCCCTGGGAGCGCAGGAGTCCGAGATCCAGAAGGCCGTGGACGCAGGCTACAAGGCGGGCCGGTTCAAGGCCCCCACGAAGCCCGGAATCGTCTATATGCTGTCGCCCTACAACCACCTCTGGGATCCGGACGGGGGCAAGATCGTCGATTTCCCGGGACACCTGATGTTCTACGCGCCTTATGCGACACCTCGCGACGTGGGGAATGGGCCGGGAGCTCCCTTCCTCGTGAACCCCGGGACGGCCCAGACCCTGATGGTCGTCGTCCCCCGCGGATCGTCCCAATGTGACACCCACGCGCCGTGACGGACAGCTCCGACCGCGAGCTCGTCGACAGGGTTCTTTCCTTCGGCGACGAATCCGCGTTTCGGGAGCTGTACCGCCGCCATTCTCCTGTCCTCTTCCGCCTCGCCGTGCGGCTTTTAGGCGGGAGCGACGCCGACGCAGGGGATGTCCTCCAGGAGGCATGGTGTCGGGCGTTTGAAAGCCTGCGCCGCTTCAGGGGCGCTTCCTCTCTCCGCACGTGGCTCGGCGGGGTCGTCGTGAACTGCTCCCGCGAGCACATCCGCGCACGGGCCCAGTCGCGCAACCTTCTCTCGGCCGGCCTCGCCCACCCCACGGTGGGCCCCGGGCGCGAGGCGGCGATGGACATCCGCCGCGCCCTGGACGCCCTTCCCGAAGGATTCCGTGAGGTTCTGGTACTCCACGCGGTCGGCGGCTACACACACGAGGAGATCGCTCTCGTTCTGGACATCGCGCCGGGGACCTCCAAGAGCCAGTTGTCGAGGGCCCGCCGCGCCCTGCGCAGCGAGCTCGCCGCGACCCAATCCGAGGAGCAGGCATGAACGAAGACGACGGTCGTTTGAGTCCCGAGGAACTCTCGGCCCTGCGAGGCCCCGAGTCTCCTCCTGCCTCCGTGGAGGAGGCGACGGTGGCCAGCCTGCGGGCGATGGGTGTGCTCCGAAGGCCCCATTCCTTCCTCCGGGTACGGCCGCTCCCCGGACTGCTCGCCTTGTGCGCTTCGTTCCTCCTGGGGTTCGGCGTGAGCGTGCTGCTCTCCTCGTCGCACCCCTCGGATTCCCAGTCCCAGTTTCTCCTCATCCTTTATGGCGGCCCGCGGCTTGCCGATCGGCCGGGAGCGGGACACCGGGACGAGTACGTCATGTGGGCACGACGGCTCGCCTCGCGGGGGCAGCTTGCCTCCGACGGCGAGCTCTCGGGCGAAGTCGAACACCTGGAGAGCCAGGACAAGGCCAAGACTCCTCAAGAGATGCCGGTTGGCTTCTTCGTGCTGCGGGCCTCGAACCGCGCCGAGGCCTTGCAGTTGTCGATGGCCTGCCCTCATCTCCGCTACGGTGGCCGCGTCGAGTTAAGGCCGCTGCTCGGCCCGTCGGGCTCCTAGCGTCAAAGCTCAGCGGGACAGGTTCTGCCCGTTCCCCTTCGACACTCCCTCCAATGCCGCAGCGGATCTCCCCGGCGCCCACGGCGGGCGCCGTCGGGGAGAACGGCCTCCCCTCCTGAGAGGCGAGGCCGGCCGACGTCCGCTC
>DATMML010000017.1 GCA_035570235.1 Vicinamibacteria bacterium
GCGTGAGGGGTCGCGGGTGGGTATCGCGGGGGAGGCGGGAATGCTGCAGCCCTGGCACCACCGCGCGAGCCCGCCCAGAATAGAGGTCATGGGCCGTCGCCTCTCCCTCCTTCTTCTCGTAAGCGGTGCGCTCGCCCTCAAAGCCACCGTGCTCTACGAACTCCGCGACCACCCCCTTCTCCAGCCGACGGGAGTTCTGGACAGCGCGGCCTATGTCCGCCTCGCCGAACAGGTAGTGGGGGGGGACTACGCACTCGGATCGGATGTCTACTACCTGTCGCCCTTCTACATCTACTTCCTGGCAGCCCTATTTGCGGTCTCCGGAGGCTCCCTCCTGGTCGTCAAAGCGGTGCAAGTCGTCCTCGGAGCGCTGGCCGTCGGTCTCGTCTTCGCGACCGCGCGCCGCTGGGGGGGAGCGCGGGCGGCGTGGATCGCGGGGGTGCTGGCCGCGGGGACGGGGGTGTTCACATTCAACGAGGTGCTCATCCTGCAATCCGCGCTCGACCCTTTCCTGACCACGCTCGCGCTCTACCTCTTGAGCCGCGCCCTCTCCACGGGGTCGGGGTGGGGCTTCGCGGCCACGGGCTTGGCCCTGGGAGCCTTCGCGCTCAATCGGCCCAACGCGCTCGCCTACGCGGGGGCGCTGGTCGTGTGGCTCGGGGTGCGGAGTGGAGGACGTGAGTGGCGGCGGGCCCTGGCCCTGGCCTGCGGGGTCGCCATCCCTCTTGCTCCCGCCGCCGCGCGCAACGCGGTTGTCGCCGGGGACTTCGTCCTCATCTCCTCCCACGGCGGCCTCAACTTCTACATCGGCAACAACCCCGAGGCGGACGGAACCTACCACCGTGTGCCAGGGATCACGCCCTCGATCGAAGGGCAGGAAAAGGACGCCCGCCTCCTGGCCGAGAGGGCGCTCGGGCGGCGACTACGCGCCTCGGAGGTGTCCGCCTACTTCTACGCCCGCGCCCGGGATTGGATCCGCGAGCATCCGGGCCCCGCACTGCGTCTGCTCTTTCGGAAGATCGCCTACGTCTTCAACGCGACCGACCTCTCCCTGAACTACAGTTACGCGTTCTACAGCCGAGACGAGCCGACCCTGCTGCGCTTCTTGGTCATCGGTCCCTGGCTCCTGGTGCCGCTGGGACTCTGGGGGCTCGCCGCCCTTTGGCGACGGGTCCCCGGCTTCCCGCTCTGGGCCTCTTTCGTGCCGCTCTACGCGATTTCCGTGGCGGCGTTCTTCGTGTCCTCGCGTTACCGGCTTCCCCTCCTCATCCCTCTCTGCGTGGGAGCGGGAGCGGCCGTGGATAAGCTGCTCGCGCTTGTTCAGGAGCGCCGGCCGCGGGCCCTGGTGGGGCACTTGGCCGTGCTCTCGGCCCTGGCCCTCTTCACGAACTGGGATTTCGGCCTCGACGACGGCCGGTCGCAGGAGCGGACGGAGATGATCCTGTTCCTGGTCGATCACGGTCGCACCGAAGAAGCGAGGGCCCTGCTCGCGAAGACCGAGCCCACGCATCCCGAGAGGGGCACCCTCTACTATCGAACAGCGTCCGCCCTGCGCGAGCGCGGCGAGACGGTTGCGGCCCGAGAGGTTCTTGGGAAGGCGGGCCCCGCCGATGCCGGCGAGAGCGCCGTCGCCTTCGGTGCCCTGGCCCTGGACCTCCAAGATGCGCCGCTCGGGGAGAGGTTCCTGAGAGGGGCGGTGGCTCGGGCGCCGCGGTCGGCGGAGGCCCGCGAGCGCCTCGGGCTCGCCCTCGCCTTACAGGGTCACGGCGGAGACGCGCTCGCCGAGCTGGAAGAGGCGTGCCGGCTCGATCCGGCCCGGGCCAGCGCCCACCTCAACCTGGCCGTCGTGCTGGCCCAGGAGGGGCGGCTTGCCGAGGCCCGCGCCCACGCCCGGGAGGCGCTCCGCCTCCAGCCCGACTATCCCCAGGCGCGCGGTCTGCTCAGAGAACTCGACCATGCAGCGCACTAGACAGGTGGGTCTGTGCCGGGTGAGACAGCAGATCTCCCAAGCGCGGGCCGCCGCTATCTTGTTCTCGGCCTTAGTGATAGGTGGGGGAGCCCCTCAGGCCGGACCCCCCACGGGTTCCTCAAGACGCGGCTAGAAGCTCAGCATGGCCGAGAGCACAAACTGTCGCGGTGTGGCGTAAGTCGTTGGTGTCCCAAAGAGGGGGTTGGGATTCTTGTACGGAGCGAAATAGGGCGCCGACAAGACGGGCAACGGAGCGGGGGGCCGGATCGTGTTGAGGTCCGTGAACTCCGTCTGATTGACAGTCAGCACGGTCTGGTTGTTGAAGACGTTGAAGAGGCGGCCCTCCACAAGAACGCTCGCCCGCTCGGACACCTTGATCCGGTAAGAGGCGAGCAGGTCGACGTTGGCCCAGGTCGGGTTGCGGTGCGACCCGGCGGGCTCGAGGTAGTTGCAGCCACACCCTTCCCAGTCGGCGGCGCGGGCGTTCCAGGGGGCCCCGCTCTGGACCCGCAGGTAGCCGCCCAGGTTTAGGGCACTCGTGGGAAGGTAGTTGACGAAGAGTTTGACCAGGTGCGGCCGGTCCTGGCTCAGCGGCCCGTAGCGGAACGGGTCTTGCACGAAGACACCCGGCCCATCCTGGATGAAGGAGGACGTGTTGAACACGGCGCCGGACGAGTAGTCGAGGTCGAAGTTGCCCTCGAACTTGCTGTAGGTGTAGCTCAGGTCGGTGCTCCAGTTGTTCGCGAGGCGTCGCTTGAGCTCGACCGTGAAGGCCTGGTACTTGCGCTGGGCCTGCGCTCCCTGGCAGGCCACGAAGGTGGTGCAGGGCAGGTTCGCGGCCGCGTAGGGAGAGCTGTCGGGCAGGGCCGTGGGCAGGTCCTCGATGAAGTTCTTCGTGTTGCGGTGCATATAGAAGAGGTCCAGCGACCAGTCCGCACCAAGGGGGGTGGCGTAGCCGCCCAGCCACTCGTCGTCATAGGTCGGCTGCATGTTCTTGTCGATCAGCTTGCCCGTCGTGGAGGCGCGGGG
Organism: Vicinamibacteria bacterium; assembly: GCA_035570235.1. NCBI lineage: Bacteria > Pseudomonadati > Acidobacteriota > Vicinamibacteria > Vicinamibacteria bacterium. Next base: position 2,999 of record DATMML010000017.1, read on the forward strand.
CAGGTCCGAGATGAGGGCGCCGGTCAGGGCGTTGAAGCGGGCCTCCCGCTGGAAGATGCGCCGCGGGGCCAGGGAGCGCCCGCTCGACTGCTGGTCCATGTTGTAGTAGCGACCGAAGTGGGCGTAGAGCTTGTCGCCCTTGCCTTCCCGGACGTTGAAGTTGAGGCCCAGCCGCGGCTGCACCTCGTCGCCGAAGCCGAAGCGGAGGAACGTGCAGCGGTCGCCGCTGGACTCGAAGACGGCTGCGCCCCCCGGCTGACCGTCGACGGTGTTGGCCGGGGTCGGACAGCCCCCGCTGCCGGGCAGGTTCTGCGCGTACTCGTCTCGGTTCAAGAGGACGCCCAGGTTCAGAGTGAGGCGGGAGCTGGCGGTCACGGTGTCCTGGGCGAAGATGGACCACGTCCGTCCCTGACCGAGCTGCGCGGGCTGCGTGAAGTAGTAGCGCGCCCGGATCAGGGGCGTGCCCGAGACCGTGAGCTTCGAGAGCTGGCCCCAGCCGTTGGTCGTGCGGAGTAGCTCTTCTTCCCCGAACTCGAATCCCGCGCCCACCTTGAGCTGATGGCTGGTCTTGCCCAGGTCGAAAAACTGGCTGAAGGTGCCCCGCACCTCGTGGCGCCGGTAGTCCTGGGTGTTGGCGTACTGGTAGGCGCCGACGTTCAGGTTCGCTTGGCTGGGGTCGGTATATTGCCCCATGGCGGCCAGGTTGGTCGGATTCCAGGTCGGCAGGTAACCGAGGTTCGTGACCGGGGTGGACTCGTTCTTCTCCTTCATATAGAGGTACTTGACCTCGAGGTTCGAGCGGTTGGTGGTGAAGAACGTGTAGGTCGCGGTTGCGACCCGGGTGCCGTTGTCGTCGGTGTTCCCGACCGCGGGGGAGTAAAACGCGGGCGTCGAGCTGAGGTCGCCATTGGTGTGGTTCGGGCGATCGCGGAAGCTGACGTTGAGGAGGTGCTGGGGGCTGGGCGTGGCCGTGATCTTGCCGTAGATCTCGTGGCCGTCGGTCACGAGATCGGGCAGCGGCGTGCCCACCTGGTTGATGCGGTCGCCCTGGGTCGTCTTGAAGTAGCGGCCGGACGCGTACCAGAAGACCTTGTCCTTGATGATGGGGCCACTCAGGCTGACAGCTGGGTTCAGGTAATCCGACTGCTGGATGCCGAAAGCGGCCGCGCAGGTGGGGCAGTTGCTGTCTTGGGGTTTGGAGGAGAGTCCTTTGGGCCGATACTCCATGCGGGCGGCGCCCGAGAGCGTGTTCGTCCCCGATTTGCTCACCGCATTCACCACGAAGCCGGCCGACCGGCCGAATTCGGCGGTGATGGCGCCCCGTTTCACGTTAAACTCTGCGATGTCCAACTCGTTGATTTCCGTGGACAAGTACCCGAAGCCAGGGTTCGTGATGTTGACGCCATCCATCAGATAAGTGTTGTCCTGCCGGCTTCCGCCCGCGGCGGGGGCGAAGCTGTCGTTTTCGGGCACGCCCGGTATGAGCTGGAAGAGCCCGGTGTAGCTGCGCGGTAGGGGCAGGTTGCGGATCACCTCCGAGGTGTAGTTGAAGTTCACTTCCGTGGACTTGAGGTCCACGGTGGGGGCCTCGGTGGTCACCGTTACTTCCTCCGTTACGGTCGGGGAGAGGACGAGCTCCACCTGGACGTCTACGTCGACCAAGACACGGACCTCGCGGGCGGCCTTGCCCAACGCGGTCATCGTCGCCTCCACTCGGTAGACGCCCGGGATCAGACGCGGGAAGACGTAGGCGCCGTTCTGTGTGGTCACGGTCTCGCGGCCCGCAGGAAGCTGGGGGCCGGAGACGCGGACGGCCGCGCCCGGCAGTACCCCCCCCTGCGAGTCCTTGACCACACCCGAGATCGAGCCGTCCTCGCCCGCTTGGAGCGCGGTTGCCGCCAGAAGGAACAGGGCGACGAGCGAAATAGTCCGACGCATGGCCAGCCTCCTTGGAGCAGGGGAACGCTTGGGCCGCATTCTACCCGCGGTCACACTGTGGTCAAGGACTTTTCACTCGGGTCGAGGCCGGAGGCGCTGCTCCTATAGCCAATGGTAGTGGGCCGTGTTGATGCGTGAGTCGCTCAGTGGGCCCGCTCGCAGGAACCTACGGTCTTCTCCCGGGAATGGCTTGACACTCGTTCGCTCCTTTTGCGAACATGCCCAAGATGCCGTCCACCTCGGAGAGGGCGACCCTGGGGAACGAGATCCGCCGCTTCCGCCTGAAGTCGGGGATCACCTTGCGGAAGTTCGCGCTGAAGGCTGGGATATCCGCGGCCCACCTCTCCGACATCGAACACGACCGACGCCACCCTTCCGCCGAGGCCCTGGCCCGGATCGCCGCCGCCCTCAAGCACGTGGGCGTGACCTACCAGGCCCTCGACCGCCTGCTGCCGCGCCTGGAACCCGAGATTCAGGAATGGGTGGCGGAGACGCCGGAGGTGCGGCACATGCTGCGCGCCGTCCGGGAGTCCCGGCGGAATCCGCGGGAAGTGCTCAGGGACATTGAAGAGATGCTCAAGCGCCAGAAGGGCAATCGACGATGAGGAGGTCGCGAGACCCCCGGAGCCCCTGGGGTGTCCGGCTTTGGTTCGAGGACGCGGAGTTTGACCAGATCATGGACGGGGTGCGCCGACGGGCAGGCGAGGTCTACGCCGAGGGTCGGGGGGTGGATGTCGAGGAAGTCCTCATGAAGGTCTATGGGATCGACCCTGACTATCTCGAGCTGCCACGCGGCGTTCTCGGGCGAACGGTTTTCTGCGCGAACGGCGTCGTCGACGTCCACTTGAGCCGCGGCCTCTCGGAGCGAGCGGAGAAAAGCCGGGTCGCCCGGCAGCGCCTCCGGAGCACGATGGGGCACGAGTGCGGGCACGTCGCTCTCCACCGCGACCTGCAGCTCGGCGCTCCCGGAGTGGCCCCGACGGAGGCTCCTGCGATCCTGTGTCGAGCCTCGGCCTTCAAGACGGAGAGCAGACGGGCGGGACAGTGGTGGGAGTACCAGGCCAACCGCGCCATGGCCAGCCTTCTCATGCCAAGGGACCTGACAAATGGGGCCCTATCCAGGATCCTCCGGGCGCGCGGGGACGAGAGCCTAGAGAAGGCGCTGGAAGTGGAGCGCGGCGCCGACGTCCTGAAGGAGCTCTCCCGCATCTTCGACGTCAGCTTCGAGATGGCGCTCTACCGTCTGGGTGACCTGGGTCTTCTCCCCCGGCCCGCTCCCGGCCCCTCCGCCTAACCACCCGTAGATTTTCCGCTTTGGCTTCGGACCCCGTCTGTCCGCTCCGTCTGCTAACACTAGCGGCATCGATGGCGCTCCCTTCAGAGGGAAGCGCCGAAACAGGAGGTTGAAGTATGTTGCGCGACCATACGCTCAAGGTCAGCCTCGACGCTTTCCAGGCGGCGCGATTGACCCTCCGGGCCGAGGAAGCGGGCACAACGGTCAGTGCCTACATCGCGGACCTCATCGCAGAGGACGCGGAAAAGGGACTGGCGGACGCCCTGGCTGCTGAACAGCTTGAGATACAGCTCTTTACGGCGATCCTGGTCCGGACGGTGTTGGCCGGGGCCAGGGGCGAGCCGGAGGTCCGGAGGCTCACAGAGCGGGCAAGGGAGAGGGCCATCGAGCAGGCGAGGACCGTCTTGGCCGATCTGCGGGCTTCGGGGCCCCGAGGCTGAGCCGTTGTTCCACGGCTCCCGTTGCCTCACCGTCGCCCAGGCAAGCGAGTACTACCTGCAGGAGTACTCGCGGGACGACCACGCGCGTGGCCCCCGCGCCGAGGTCGCGGGGGTTTGGCTCGGCCGAGGCGTGGAGAGCCTCGGACTCAAAGGGCCGGTCCAGAAGGCGGACTTCGTCGCCCTCCTCGAAGGCAAATCGGGGGCCGGTTCCCAGCTCGTTCAGAGCCAAGTTGGGACCGGGAAGCATCGAGCGGGCTGGGACTTCGTTTGCTCCACGGACAAGAGCGTCTCCATTGCCGTCCTCGTGGGCGGCGACGAGGCCGTCTTGGAGGCCTACCGAAAGGCCGTCCTGAAGGGCTTTTTGGAACTGGAGCGGTTCGCCCAGGTGGACCAAGTGCATCACGGGCTCCGGCGCAAGGACACCACCGGCTCGATGGTCGCGGCGAGGTTTGAGCACAAGACCAACCGGAAGGCGGACCCCCACCTGCACAGCCACATTTTTGTGATGAACATGACTCAAACGGGCGAGGGGTGCTGGCGGGCCCTCGTAGAGCGCGAGGTGTTCGGGGCCCTCCCTCTGGCGACCGCAGTTCATAGAGCAGAGCTAGCTCGGCTCCTGGGCAAGCTCGGGTACCGGGTTGTCGTGCGGCCGGACGGCAGAGTAGGGATCGACGGCCTCACCAAGGAACAGCTCGACCATTTCTCCCGGCGGAGGAAGGAAGTCGAGGCCTACCTTTTGAAGCATGGCCTGAGCGGCCCCAGAGCGGCGGAAAGGGCGGCCTTGAACACCCGCGAGGCCAAGGCACGGGACGTGGACCCCGCGGCTCTCCTCGCATCTTGGAGAGAGCGTGCGCGCAACCTCGGGATCGACCTCCGGGGGCTCCAGGAGAGGTACTCGGAAGTTCGAGTCGTCTCTGCGGAGACGGTGAGGTCGGCGGCCCGCGAGTCCGTAGCCTTTGCCCTGGCCCACGTCTCCCAGACGCGTGCCGTCTTCCAGGAGCGTGAGCTCGAGGTCGCGGCCCTGAACCATGGCTTGGGTCGAATCGTGGTCGAGGATGTGCGGGCGGCCGTCCAAGAGCAGGAGGGCGTGATCCGCATGAGGGATTCCAGGCTCCCCAGCGATCTCTTGACGACGAGAGAAGCGCTCCGCCTCGAGAGGAGGACGATCGACCTCATGCGAGCGGGGCGGGACGTTGGCTTTGCCCTCCGGGGGTCTTTCCGACCCCCAAATGATCTGGGCCCCGACCAGGAGCGGGTTGTCCGCTTCGTGCTGGACGGCCGGGACCACGTCATCGGGTTACGGGCCCGGGAAGGGACGCGCAAGCCGTCCGCCCTCTCCGCCCTTCGGGAGGCCGCCAAAGGGTGTGGGTGGAGGGTGAGAGTCCTCTCGCCCGAAGGGCCGGCGACCAACCTGCTTCCCGATGCCGGCTTCGACGTCGCAGAGGGCGCGGGCGGGAGGGGCCACTCAAGCCCCCATCGGCCGGAGCTTTGGATCGTGGACAGCGCGGATCGCCTGAGCTCCAAGCTCGCGGTCTCCATCCTTGAGAAGGCGTCGCAGACGGGGGCGAAAGTGGTCCTAGTCGGGGATCCCCAGCGGTGCCACCCCGTGGAAGCGGGCAACCCCTTCGCCTACCTGCGTCGGGCCGGCCTGCGGACCCACGGCCTCTATCCCTCCGGCCGCCAGCAGGACCGCGTCCTCCGGAAGGTCGTCGCCCGAACCTCCGAGGGGAGGGACCCGGAGGCGCTCGCGGCGCTCGCGGACAAAGGCCGGATCTTCGAGATCGCGAACCCGAAGGACCGGCACCAAGCCATCGTGAACGAGGTCCTGAAGGCGCCGGAAAGCCTGGTCATCGTCGCCCGCAACGACGAGCGGATCCAGCTCAATCGCCTCATCCGGGAGGCGCTGATCGAAGCCGGGAGGGTGGAGGGCAGTGGCTCCCTCGTCCCCGTGGCGGTGAGCCGGGGCCTCACGGAGTCAGAAAAGGGTGAGGCGCGCAGCTACGAGGTCGGCGACCGGATTCGGTTCCGCGAACGGTGGAGCCGGCACGGGATTAAACGCGGTTCGGAGGGGCGGGTTCTGGCCGTCGACCTAGAACGCAACCGTATTGCCGTCCAAAGCGGTGACGGTCGCGTCTTCGAGTACGACCCCAGACGCTGTCCTTCGGTGGAGGTCTCGGCCATCGAGGCGCATCACTTTGCCGTCGGCGACCGGGTGCAGCTTGGGGCCCTCCGCAAGCCGAGGGCGGCGAGCGGGGAGTTCGGGACCGTCAGGAGCCTGGATCCGGGCCGCATCCACATCCTCCTCGACAGCGGGCGCCGGACGAGGCTCCGCCGGGGGGAGGAGCCCCTGCCCCTCAATCACGCCTACGCCATCGCGTCTCCGCGGGAGCTTGGGAAAACCGTGGATCGGGTGCTCCTATCCGTGGACACGTCAGGGCCCCCCGAACTTGTCAACCGGGAGCTGTTCTTTTTCTCGATCGCGACCGCGAGGAGGGAGGCGCTCGTCTTCACGGACAGCCAGAAGGACCTCGCCGCGGCCGTGGGCCGCCAGGCGGACGGGAGCCCGGGAGCGCACTCGATGCGCAGGAGAAGACTAAGAGGGAAGTCGCGCGATGAAAGACATGGACTTGAGCTTGGACGTCCCCGACTCGAAGACGGCCCTCGCGCCGGCATCGACGCCGACCGGGCGAACGGAGGGCCGAGAGCGGGCGTGGAGCGAGGAGACGGAGAGCCTGGAGGCCCTCTACCGCTTGCTGATCGACAAGGAGCAGCGGCTCCTCACGATGCTAGCCGAGCAGGAGAGACGGCTCGACGCGCAGACGGAGCGGGACAAGAAGCTCGCGGGCCTGGTCGCCCCCAGCGAGCAGCGACAGCAAGCGCGCTACGCACGGCTGAACGAGTTTCTCCGGCGCGTGATGGAGCGGACCGAGCAGGCGGCGACCGACGTGCTCGCCCGGGCGGAAGCGGCGGCCGAGCAGCTAGGCGAGCGAGTACTTCGGGATACGGAGGCGTGGAGGCGGGAGGCGGGCCGCGGGCTGAGAGTTCTCATGGCGACGATCGCGCTCCTGATGATGCTTCAGACCGCGATCCTGGGGTTGGCGCTTTGGCAGTCAGCCGGGGAGCGCGGCGGGAGCCCGCCCCGCGTTCAGGATCCGAGCCCGACCGTCCCCGCGCGAGGACCGGCAAGCCCAGCCTGCCCCCTCTGAGCGGGGTCCTTGAGCGGGTGCGCGCTCTCGAAAGACAGGACGACGAGCGGGCGCCCCGTCCCCAGCGTGCACCGAGGGTCGACCGCGAGTTCGAGCGCGACCGGTAGGTCTTAGAGAGGCTAGCATGCGGACATCCCTTCCACGTCCCTATCTCGGTTCCTTAGCTGCGGTGCTGCTGGCGGCGGTCGGGTTCCTGGTGACCGCCTGGCCGTGGCGGATCGCCTACAACCGGCCTCTGCTCGTGGTGCTCACCCTCATCCTCCTTCTCCCCATGCTGCGGGTCCTCCTTGTCCTGAGCGTGGGGCGTGCCCGTCTTCTCGTGAGCTTCAAGCTCTTCGGCCTCCTCCTCGGAAGCCGCGGGCGCCGTTGGCTCACGCGCGCCCTTCTCTTGGCGGCGATCCTCGCCGGTCTCGGGCCGCCCCTGTTCCAGCGGGAGCGTTTGGAGGGGGAGACGGGCCGGAGCGCGGTCGCTCCCGGGGAGTGGGAGGCCAAGGCCGCCCATGCGAGTCCTTTTCTCGCCACGTTTCTGCTCGGCTTCGTGGGTCTGGCGGGCGCTGCGTTTGCCTTGGGTCGGCTGCAACGGCTGGGGCGCCCCCGCCGGAGGAGCAGCGGAGATGCTCACTTCGAAAGGATCGATCGGGAGTTTGGCCGAAGGCGCGACGCCGTCGGGGCTCTCCTCGTGAGGCGCCGCGAGAGCCGCGCCGCCCGGCGCGGCTTGGTCCCCTCCTTGACCCCAGCCTCCACCCGCTTAGCCTTCCTGACCTGGGACCAGCTCAGCCGGCACCTCCTCGTCGTGGGAGCGAGCGGGGCTGGCAAGACGACCGGCTTCTTCAACCACCTGATGCTCTCCGCCACCGTGCCCTGGGTCTATCAGGACCAGAAGGCCGAGCTCCCTCTTCGGGAGCAGTTCCCGGAGCGGCCCGTCTGGGGCCTCGACACCCGGGGACAGCGCACGCGGAGCGGGGTCTGGAACCCCCTCGACGAGATCCGGGGTCCGGAGGACGTCGACGTTCTCGCCGCCCTCCTCTTCCCGGATCGTCCGGGCGACCAGAACCTGTGGGTCGTCCGGGGGGCCCGCCGGATCTTCGGGAGCCTCTTGAAGCTCGAGCGCCACGACTCCCTTCAGTCGCTGGCCTGGAGCCTGGAAAACGAGCCTGCCGATGCGCTGGCGGGGCGTCTCCGCGCGGGGTCGGCGGCGACCCTCGCCGACCCGCGGACGCGGGGACACTATCTGAGCGAGCTACTCGAGGTCCTGGGCCCGTGGACCTCCTCCCGCATCGCCCGCGTCACGCAGGGCCGCAGCACCGTGAGCCTGGAGGCCTTCACCACCCGGGGGGGATACGTTCTCGGCAACGAAGCCGAGCAGGAGCTGCGGGGGCCGGTCACGACCTTCTGGGGGCTCCTGTTCCATCGTCTGCGGAACCGCCCTCCGGGCGTGGCCCCGCTCCTGCTCCTCCTCGACGAGTTCGGGGATGCGGGCCGGATTCCCCACATGGCCCAGGCCCTCGCCCTCTATCGCGCCAAGAACGTGTCCCTGGTGGCGGGGATCCAGAGCTACGCCCTCATGGAGAGCGTCTATGGCCGCGAGTGGAAGGCGGTGCGCGACGGCTTCGCGACCACGTTCGTCCTCACCGCCAATCTCGACCCCGGCCTCGCGGGGAGGCTCAGCCGGGAGCTCGGCCGATTCACGCGCGGCCGGGCCGCCTGGAACCTGGCCGCCCATCTGAGCGCCCAGGGACCATCCCTCGGACCGAGCCTGGGCATCGGCCAAGAGATCGGGGTCGACCTGGTCTCTCGCGACGAGTGGGGCCGCTGGGCCGACGCCCGGGCCTGCCTTGTCCGTGCGGCCCGGCCCACCTGGTGGGTGCCGTGCCCGATCGAGATCGGGGCCAGTTCCAGTAACGCCGCGGAAGAGGTGCCGGAGGCCGATTGGCGGGCCGCGGACGCCCGGCGCCTAGGGGCCCTGCGGCCGGCGCACACCGCCGGCACGTCACCCTGTGTCCAGGGTGGAAGCGTCGGCGAAGGACCGAGTCCCGACGGCGAGTCCTCACCCGAGCCCTGGAGCGTTTTTTAGGGAAACCGCATCCCCACGCTCCACCCGCTCGCGCCCGTCCGTTGACACCCGCGACCCAGGGGTCGTAGGGTGGACCATGGCAACCCGGCAGCCGGCGAGTCGGTCCGCCACGCTTCTCGCCCTCGTCCTCGGGGCCTGTGGCAGCTCGGGCTCCTCCAGCTCCGGCCCCACCTCTGCGGGCCCGGGAGGAACGCCCGCGGCCGGGGGCAGTCCGACCCTCCAGGGGTGTCCGGTCTTCCCCGTGGACAACCCCTGGAACCGCGACGTATCGGGGGACCCCGTGGACCCCCGCTCCGACGCGTACGTGGCGGGCATGAACGGCGGCAGCCGATTCCTGCACGCCGATTTCGGAAGCGACCCCACCTACGGGATCCCCTGGACTACCGTCCCCGGCAATCAACCCCGGGTGCCCATGTCCTTCGACTATGCCGACCAGAGCGACCCCGGCCCCTACCCGTTCCCCCCCGATGCCCCCGTGGAGGCCGGGGGGGACAGCCACGTGCTCGTCATGGACCGCGATGCCTGCAGGCTCTATGAGACCTTTGACTCTCACTATCAGGGATCGGGCTGGCACTGCGGCTCGGGGGCGATCTTCGACCTCCGCTCGAACGGCCTCCGCCCGGACGGCTGGACGAGCGCCGATGCCGCGGGCCTGCCCATCCTCCCCGGCCTCGTGCGGCGGGACGAGGTGCTAAAGGGAGAGATCCGGCACGCCCTCCGGTTCACTGTCGACCGCACGCAGCGGGCGTATGTCCACCCCGCCACGCACTTCGCGAGCGACGAC
>DATMML010000018.1 GCA_035570235.1 Vicinamibacteria bacterium
CCACTGCAGCGCCTCGATCTTCCCGCGCCTATCTTCATCATAGAGGTCCAGGGAAAGAGCATCCATCCACTCGTCCGGGGACAAACGGACGGCACGGAGGCTGCTCTCCAGCAACTTGGCATGCGTGGTTTTACCCGAGCCCGGCAACCCGCAAACAATGATCAATCTCGGTCTCAGGCCGGGTCCTTCCATAGGAGAGATTATGCCCGAGGGTCCTTTTCGTCTTCACTCCGGTCAAGGGTGATCGGCGTTCAAGCTCACCCCCGAACCTCCCCTGCTCAGGCCTGAGCCCTCTCGTAGGCGGCCACGAAGACGGGGTCCCGCCGGCGGAGCTTCTCGATGTCGATCTTGTGGCTGCGGGTCATGAGCTCGTAGGCGAGCTCCAGGGGCGTGAGCTCCATCCGGCGCTGGGCGTTCTCGAACCAGGCCAGGCTGGAGTGGGCAGCCCGCTGGAGGTCGTCCACGACCGGCTTGCGGGTCTCGGCGAAGGCGACGAGCGCCGCGCCCACGTCGGCCCCGCCCTGGAAACACTGATCGAGGGCGATCGCGTCCTCGAGGGCGGCCTTGGTCCCGGAGCCTATGGAGAAGTGCGCGGTGTGCAGGGCATCCCCCAGCAGGACCACGTTCTCGTGGTGCCAGCGGTCGTTCTTGACGATCACGAAGTTGAGCCAGCGGACGAAGTTGTTGGTGAGGAGGGGCTCCCCGCGCAGGTCGTCCCGGAAGACGTCGGCCAGATACCCGCAGGTCTCCTCCTCCGACATCCCCGCCAAGCCCGCCTTCTCCCAGGCATCCCCCACCGCCTCCACGATGAAGGTGCTGGTCGTCCGGTTGAAGGTGTAGGAGTGGGCCACGAAGAGGCCGGCCCCGCTCTCCCGGAAGGTGAGGGTGAGGCCGGGAAAGAGCCGACGCGTACCGAGCCAGATGTACTTGTTCTTCCTCACGTCGAGGGAGGGGCGGAAGGCATCCTGGTACGTCCGGCGCACGAGGCTGTTCGCGCCGTCCGCCCCCACCAAAAGGTCGCAGGCGTCCAGGGAGGCGAGCTCCTGGACCGGTGTGCGGTAACGGATCTCCACCCCCAGCTCCCGGCAGCGCCGCTGGAGGATGTCCAGAAAGGCCACGCGCGCTATACCGGAGAAGCGGTTTCCGCGGATCGAGACCTTCTCTCCACGGTGGACCACGTCGAGGCTGTCCCAGGTCTCGAAGGCTCCCCGGATCTCCTGGTGGGAGGGCTCGTCGCTGTCCCGGAGGTAGGTGAGCGTCTGGTCCGAAAAGACGATGCCCCAGCCGTAGGTGTCACCGGGACCGTCGCGCTCGATGACGGAGACCACGTGACGCGGGTCCCGTCTCTTCATGAGGATGGCGAAGTAGAGGCCGGCCGGCCCTCCGCCCACGATCGTAACCCTCATGCGCGGGATTATAGTACCCGTATGCTCTTCGACCCCCCGGAGGAGCTCAATCTCGCGGACTACTTTCTCGAGGCCCGCCTCCGCGAAGGAAAGGGGGAGAGGGTCGCCCTCGTCTGCGGCGACCGCCGCCTCACCTACCGCGAGGTTCTCGCCCTGGCCAACCGCTTTGGCCACGTGCTGCGCAGGATGGGGGTGGAGCCCGAGCAGCGGGTGATCCTCGCCCTCCCGGACGGGCCGGAGTACGTGGGCGCGCTCTTCGGCATCCTCAAGGTGGGGGCGGTGGCGGTGATGGTCAACCCCCGGCTGAGGGCGGAGGAGATCGCCCCCTTCTACGCCTTCACCCGGGCCCCCCTCGCGATCGTCCACGCCGAGACCCTGGAGGCCTTCGCGGCCGCGGCCCGCGACGCCCGCTACCTGCGCCGGCTGCTGATCGTCGGGGGCCGGGCGGCGGGCCATGCCGAGTTCGAGGAGGAGAGCGCGCACGCCCCCGAGGCGCTGGAAACCGCGCCCACCCACCGGGACGACCCCGCCATCTGGCTCTTCTCAGGAGGGACCACGGGCCGGCCCAAGGCCGCCGTCCAGACCCACCTCTCCTTCGCCAACACCACCGAGCTCTATGCCAAGCGGACCATCGGCTACCGCGAGGACGACGTCACGCTCTCCGTGCCCAAGCTCTACTTCGGCTACGCCACCGGCTCGAACCTGTTCTTCCCCTTCTCCGTGGGGGCGCGGGCCGTCCTCTTCCCGGAGCATCCCACGGCCGAGGTCCTCTTCCGGATGATCCGCGCCCACCGGCCCACGATCCTGGTCAACGTGCCCACCATGGTGAACCAGATGGTCTCCCATCCGGGGGCGGCCGGGCAGGATCTCTCCTCGCTCCGCCTCTCCACCTCCGCGGGCGAGGCCCTCCCCCCCGAGCTCTACCGGCGGTGGAAGGAGACCTTCGGTGTGGAGCTGCTCGACGGGCTGGGCACGGCCGAGATGTGGCACATCTTCATCACCAACCGGCCCGGCGACGCCAGGCCGGGCACGCTGGGCCGGGTGGTGGAGGGGTTCGAGGTGAGGGTGTGCGACGAGGAGGGGAGCGAGGTCCCTCCCCGCGAGGTGGGGGCCCTCTGGGTGCGCGGACGCTCGCGGGCCCTCGGCTACTGGCAGGAGCAGGAGAGGACGGCGGCCTCTTTCCGCGGCGAGTGGGTCGTCACCGGCGACCTCGTTTCCCGGGATCCCGAGGGCTACATCACCTACGCGGGGCGGGCGGACGAGCTGCTGAAGGTGGGCGGCCGCTGGGTCGCCCCCCAGGAGGTGGAGAGCTGCCTCCTCCAGCACCCCGCGGTCAAGGAGTGCGCGGTGGTGGGGGCGCTGGACGCCGCCGGCCTCACCAAGCCCCGCGCCTTCGTGGTGGCCCGCGAGGCCCGGACCGGGCTCGAGGAGGAGCTGAAGGCGTTCGTCCGGGAGCGCCTTCCCCCCTACACCTACCCGCGCGAGGTCGTGCTCGTGGACGCGCTCCCCCGCACCCACTTGGGCAAGGTGGACCGGAGCAAGCTGAGGCGCGGGTGAGGGAGGGGGCGCGACCGCGCCCGCGGTCCCCCGCGCCTTGCCACCTTCGCGCCCCGGACCCGTCGGCTCAGTCGCGCGGGTAGTAGAAGCCGAGCCGGCGTTCGAGGTCGGGGAGCAAGGGGGGCAGGGCGGAGCGCGAGATCAAGAACGTCGAGAGGTTGTAGAAGTCGGCGAAGATCTTGTTCCGCTCCACCGTGGCCAGCAGATAGTGGTGGCCGGAGGAGCCCCCGGTCCCGATCTTGGTCCCGATCATGCGGTGGACCATGAGGGCGTGTCGATACCGCCAGGTGGAGAGCAGCTCGTCGATGTCCACGAGGGCGGTCAGGAAGCGGAAGGGCAGATGGAGGATGGGCTGGTCCCGGTAGAGATGGATGAGGAGGGCGGCCTGGGTGGCCCGGTGGGAGAGCCGGCGCTGGCCCCCGCTGCGGAGACGCTCGTGGGCCGCCGCATCCAGAACGGCCTGGAAGCCGCCTTCCGTCTCCGCCAGCTCCGTGAGCTGGACTTGCTTCTTGGCGGGGGAGAGGGTGGGGTTGGTCTCGATGGTCCGTCGGTCGGCCGCGAGCATGGCGTCCACCGCCGCGCGGTAGCTGACCCAGAACTCGTAACCGGGCAGCTCCAGGAAAGGCGTGCGCTCCAGCCATTTCTCTACGAGCGCGAAGAGCGAGGGGCCCGAGCCCGACTCGGGCCGCACCTGGCCGGGCGCGGGAGGGGCGCCGGGCTCTCCTTCCGCTCCCGCGCCCTCCGTCCCTTTGAGGCCCAGCTTTTTCTCGATCAGGCGGAACTGCACGCTCTGAAAGCCGGAGGCGGGCAGCAGCAGGTCGCGAAAGTCCAGGAAGTCGAGGGGGGTCATGGTCTCCAGGATGCGGAGCTGGTCGATCAGGAGCTTCTGGATCTCCGCAGTCCGTTGCAGGCGCGCAACCGCCACCCCGATGCTGCGCTCGTCGACGGAGTCCTGCCGGAAGAGGTCCAGGACGGAGTCGAGCTCGTGGAGGATCTGCTTGAACCAGAGCTCGTAGGCCTGGTGCACCACGATGAACAGCATCTCGTCGTGGGCGGGCCGGCCGTGCTCGGCGCTCTTGGGGTGCTGGCTGGAGAGCAGGCGGTCGAGCTGCAGGTACTGCTGGTACTCCACGGGCGGGTGGGGCTTGCTCATGATCAAGATGATAAGCTCAGGCCCCGTCCCAAAAACAGGAGGTCGTCATGCGAATCGCGAGTTGGGTGCTGCTGACGCTGGTGGGCGGCCTGAACCTGCTCGGCAGCCTGGGCTCGACCTGGGTGGCCTACCAAACCGGACAGGATCAGTTTGGCAAGGTGTCGCTCTCCGAGCTCACGGCCGGCCGGCCGGAAGTGGCGACCGCGCTCCGCGCCCGAAGGGCCACCGCCGCGGCCTGGTCCGCCGGCTTTGCAACCATGTTTCTTTTCGTCGTGCTCGGACCCTACCGGCGCGGCGACGTCTGGGCCTGGTGGGCGCTCCTGGGGGGCGCGCTCGTGGTTTCCCTGATCTACCTGGCCCGCATCCCCTTCTTGGGCACGACAGCAGGGGCGGCCGCAGGCGGAATCTTGATCGGGGCCGTGGTCGTGGGCCTGCTCCTGGACGTGCGCCGGCTGCTCAAGCCCGGGCCCTGAGGCCCAGTCTTGTTCCGCTGGCTCGGCTTACTGCTCTTCGCTCCGGTTTCCCTGGCTGCGGAGGCGGGCGATACTCCCTCGTTCGAGGTCGTCAAGACTCGAGAGTCGGGGGGCACGGGCGTCCGCCTGGGTGACATCCCGTGGACGGAGGCGGAAAAGCGTCTGACCGCCGACCGTGTCGTGGTCCTGCCCCTGGGCGCGGGGTCCAAGGAGCACGGGCCCCATCTCCCGCTGCGCACCGACGCCATCCTGGCCGAGTACTTCGCGCGGCGGGTGATGGAGGCGCGGCCGGTGGTGGTCCTTCCCACCCTGACCTACGGCTTCTACCCGGCCTTCCTGGAGTACCCCGGCTCCACCTCGCTCTCCTTCGAGACCCAACGCGACGCGGTGGGCGAAGTCTGTCGGTCGATCGCCCGCCACGGCCCGCGTCGGTTCTACGTGCTCAACACCGGCATCTCCACCGCCCGCCCGCTCAAGGCCACCGCCGAACAGCTGGCGGGGGAGGGGATCCTGATGCTTTTCACAGACCTCACGACCGCGGGGAAGGGCGCGGTGGACGCGGTGCGCCAGGAGAAATTCGGGACCCACGCGGACGAGATCGAGACCTCCATGATCCTCTACATTGAACCGGGCGCAGTGCGTATGGAGAAGGCGGTGGCGGACGGGGCGGAGGAACGTCCGGGTCCACTCACCCGGAACCGCGAGAACCCCCTCGGGCACTACGCGCCCTCCGGCGTGTTCGGCGACGCCACCCTCGCCACGGCGAAGAAGGGGAAGACGGTGGTGGAGGGGATGCTCGGTGACATCCTGAAGGAGATCGACGCCCTGGCCGCGACCCCCGCCCCCCGGGGGACGCCCCGCTCGCCGTTGGACCGGGAAGGGGGAGCCTCCCCGCCGTGACCGGGGCACACCCCTGTCGTATGCGGCCCGGACCCGACTCGGAGTCCGTTCGTCGTACCGTGGCGCCCTAACGGCTCGTCGAGGACGCCGCTCACATGTCGGGCGAAATACGATGAGCTCTGGCAGGCAGCTCAGACGGCCGGAGCAGAGTAGGCCCGGGCAGACCCCAGACGCGCGTCTACGGATCGCGACGGGCCGTCCGGCTCGGGCGCCCCCGCCAACCTCAGCGGATCATGGCGACCTGTCCGCGGATCTCTCCCGCCGGATACACCTTGGTGTGCACATTGACGTAGGCGTTCCCGTTGCGCATGGCGTTTAGGAGGTCGTCGAAGCTGATGGCGATCACGTCCGAGGCGGTGAAAGTGCCTTGTACGAGGACGCCGTTGACCGCCCCGCCGCTCGCCACGCCGGGGGTAGACGCCGAGCAAAGAGGAACCCGGACCGGCCCCGAGACCCCGGCCGGGGCGACATGGATGTGGCACGCGACGATGTCGTTCATGCCTTCTACTTCAACGCTGAAATGGACGGTGTTGCCGTCCAGCGTGAAGCCCGCGGCCCCGCTCCCGCTCGAGCTGCGGGCGGGGACCTCGTTGGCGCCCATCAACTGGGCTTGGAAGATCGTCTGACCCTTCGTGGGATCGTTGCAGCCCCCGGCAAAGAGGCCGAAGGCGAGACCGACCGCCGCCAGCCAAACGGACCCGCGCATCGTGGCACCTCCGTGGTTTTCGAGACGACCAAGGCCGGTGCTGGCGCCCCGAGGGTTGAGCATGGTTCGACCGGCCCGAAAAGGGGTGGCAAGCTTTGGGCCGTCGGCTTCGTCGTTTGAATTCCGGGGCTTACGAGCGCCCTCCCGCACGAAAGCTTACGGGCACCGTAAGCGCTTACGCCCCGCGAAAGGCACCCCGCGCTCGAGACAAGCGAGGAGGGGACCCGGATTTCGCGCGCGGAGTCCTCTCCCGGGGCGGTGCTATCATGCGCTCCGCATGCCGATCGGGACCCCCTTCCACTCCCGCACCGCCCCTCTCTGCGAGAGCATGAGCTGGCGCGACTGGGCCGGGTACTTCGCGGTCAGCTCCTACGAGGTCCACCACGAGCGCGAGTACAACGCGATCCGCAACGCGGCCGCTCTCATCGACGTCTCCCCCCTCTTCAAGTACCGGGTGAGCGGGAGGGACGCGGCCCGCCTGGTGGACCGCATCGTGACCCGGGACGCCGGGCGGATGGCGGTGGGGCAGGTCGCCTACACGCACTGGTGCGACGGAGCGGGAAAGGTCATCGACGATGGGACGATCTCCCGGCTGGCCGAGGACGTGTACCGTTGGACGGCCGCGGACCCGAGCCTGCGCTGGATCCACACCAACGGCCTCGGCCTCGATGTGCGCGTGGAGGACATCTCGGACCACACCGCGGCCCTGGCCCTGCAGGGCCCGACGAGCCGCGACATCCTGGGCGCGTGCGCCCAGGGCGACCTGGCCCACCTGAAGTACTTTCGCGTGATGCCCTCGCTCATCAGAGGGATCCCGGTCGAGATCTCCCGCACCGGGTACACGGGCGACCTGGGCTACGAAGTGTGGGTGGAGGCCGAGAAGGCGGTGGCGTTGTGGGACGCCTTGATCGAGGCGGGGCGGCCGTACGACGTCACGCCCACGGGGATGCTGGCCCTGGATGTGGCCCGCATCGAGGCCGGCTTGCTCCTGCTCGACGTGGACTACGTGGGGGCCCGCAAGGCCTTGATCCCCTCCCAGAAGTACTCCCCCTACGAGATCGGTCTGGGCCGCCTCGTCAACCTGGAGAAGGCTCCCTTCATAGGGCAGCCGGCCCTCCGGCGGGCGGCGCAGGAGGGTCCGGTCCGGCAGCTCGTGGGACTGGAGGTGGACTGGAGCGACCTCGAGCGCCTGCACGATGAGGCGGGCCTCGCGCCGCAGCTGCCCGCCGCCGCCTCGCGGGTCTCCGTTCCTGTTTACCGCGACGGGATCCAGGTGGGCAAGGCGACGAGCAGCACGTGGTCCCCCACCCTAAAGAGGATGATCGCCCTCGCCACCGTAGCCTCGGAGGCGGCCGCCCTCGGCACCCGCCTGGAGATGGAGTTCACCGTGGACCATCACCGGAGGCAGGTGGGGGTGACGGTGAGCAAGCTGCCCTTCTTCGATCCCCCCCGCAAGCGCGCCTAGGCCCGGGCCCATCCCCCCGCGCGACCCCAAGACGACCCGGGCCAGGGCTCAGTGCCCGGGGGCCAGGACCAGACGCCCAGCCACCCCGCGCTTCTCGAGGCGGTCGTGAGCGCTCGGCGCCGCGGAGAGGGGAAGGACCTCGGAGACCCAGGGCCTAATGGCCCCGCTCCCCACCAGGCGCAGGGCCTCGTCCAGCTCCGCTTGGGTGGTGGCGTAGGCCCCGAGAATCTCCAGCTCTTTCACGATCACGAGGCCAGGGTTCAGGTCCACGGAGGCCGTCATCAGGTTGCCCACCACCACCAGCCGTCCCCCCGGGGCGAGCGCCCGGAGGGTCTGGCCGAAGGTCAGGCTGCCCACGATCTCGATGGCCACGTTGGCTCCCTCGCCCAAGGTTCGCTTCTTGACCTCGGCCGCGAAGTCCAGGTCGTGGGAGACGATGACCTCGTCCGCGCCCGCCTCCATTAGCGCCTCCGCCTTGGCCCCGCTCGAGGTCACGGCCAGGACGCGGGCCCCCTCCAGCCGCGCCAGCTGCACGGCTTGCATGCCCACCCCCCCGCTGGCGCCGGTGATGAGCACGGTCTCGCCCGGGCGCACGCGGCCGCGCGTGCGCACCACGTGAACGGCGGTGCCGGTGGTGCAGCAGGTGGTGGCCGCCACCGGCCAGTCGATGCCGAGGGGGACGCGACCCAGACCGGCCACGGGCGCGGCCATGTAGGCGGCGTAGCCGCCGGGAATCTCCTCCCCAAAGAAGCGGGTGTCGCGCTTGCAGAGGCTCCGGCGGCCGCTGCGGCAGTGGAGGCACTCGCCGCAGGAGAGCCGTTGGAGGGTGGCCGCGCGGTCGCCCACCTTCCAGGCCGCGACTCCCTCGCCCACCGCCACCACCTCCCCCGCGGCCTCGTGGCCCAGGATGGCGGGAACGCGCGTCCGGGGCAGGTCGCCCCGGCGGTTGATGACGTCGTGGAAGCACACCCCGCAGGCGTGGACCTTGAGCACCACCTCGCCCGGGCCGGGGCGCGGGTCGGGGACGGACTCCGTCCGCAGGTTATCGGGGGCCCCAAACGAGTGAAGCACGACTGCTTGCATTCTGCTCTCCTAAGCGCTCACTAGCCGACCAGCCGCTCGCGCAGCCCGTCAGCGTCGATGGTCCTTATGGCCCGCACATAGTCCGTGCCCGGGGGCGGGGTCACGGGCAGGGGATCCGCGACCCTGTGCTCGAATCCCGTCCGGTCGGAGATCGTCTCCTCCGCCGCCCAGGGGTGGCGCGCCAGGAGGGCCGCCCCTCCCGGCCCGAGCTCGAACACCCCCAGGTCGGTGATGAGGCGCGTGCGGCGGGTGGGGTCGGAGGTGGAGGCGATCTGGACCTTTTCCACGAGGTTGCGGCGCGTCTGCTTGCCAACCACGAGCACCGGGCGGTGCACCCAGCGCCGGAGGGTGCCCGCACCCGCCACCCCCGGAAACTTCACCCGCGGCTTCTCGAGCGTGCCCGCGGCGGTCAGGTTGGTGTCGCCGCTCCCGTCCACTTCCGCCGCCCCGAAAAACATGAGGTCGACGCGTCCGCGCCGGGCGTGATCGAACAGATCGGGGATCGTGATCTCGCCCGAGCGCCCATCTAGGTACGCCAGGTCCTCGGAGGAGAGGCGGAGACGGGAGATCTCGGGGTCCAGGGAACCGATAGCGGCGAGGTAGGTCAGGTTCCGGGCGTGGGTGGCCCGGGCCACGGCGATGGCGAGGATGGCCAGGGGGGTGGCGACGCCGGTGGCCACCACATCTCCGTCCTGGATCTCCCGGGCCATGGCCGCCACCACCGTCTCCGCCCGCGTGGGCATGCTCTCCGCGATCATGCGACCTCCTGGGGGGCGGCCTCCCGCGCCACCTCCGCCTGTCGACGGGGCGGGAGCACGGTGGTCCGGAGGTACTCCGCCTCCCGGCCACCTTCCGCCAGCGAGAGGTAGCGCTCGAGGTGGGCCTCGTCCGCGGGGTAGAGGCCGGTGCACCCCGTGGGGTAGGCCCCGCGCGGCTCCTCCACGATCAGGTCCACCATGAAGCCGGGGATGGTGGCCCGGGGGACCCGGGGCAGGCGCTCCTCCGCGGTGGCCACGATCCGGCGCGCAGCCCCCGCGGTCAGAAGGTCGGTGGTGGGGTCCTCGATCCAGAGGTTCCCGTCCTCGTCGACGGCCCGCGCGTGGATCAGGGCCACGTCGGGATGGCAGGCCCGCTCCACGGGAACCTGCTCCCCGGTGAAGGGGTCCGCCACCGTGGGCAGGGGGTTCTGGGCGGCGAGAGCGGAGCCGCCGAAGTCGGGTACGGGCAGGAAGGGCAGACCCATGGCCGCGGCGCGGAGGCTCTGCACGAGCCGGTAGCCGTCGTGCTCCGCCCAGGCGAGGGTGCCCGCCTCGATCGCCCTCTTCAGGCAGGGCATGGACCGCACCCGGCCGTCGAGGGTGATGGCCGAGAACAGGAACTCCACCCGCGCCACCGCCCCCGCCGCGACCAGGATCTCCGCGGGGAGGGGGTTGGGCATGGAGATGACCTTAAGGCGCCGCCGCCCCTGGCGCACGAGCGCGAACACGAGGGCCATGGGGGCCCGCCCCAGCATGAAGCCGCCGGGAGCGATGGTGGCGTCATCGGGGATGCTGGCCGCGGCCTCTTCCAGACCCACGAAGCGCGGCCGCCTCAAGAGGGCCTCCGGGTTAGGACGGGCCGGAACTTGTAGCCGTAGACGAGGTACCCCTGGGGGCCGTGCTCCTGCAGGCGACGCGTCACCATCTCCACCGGGAGCCCGATGGAGACGTCGGGGGCTTCCACGTCCGTGAGCTGGGCGGTGACGAGCAGCCCCTCCTCGAGGCGGACGAGGGCGACCACGTAAGGAGCGGCAAAGCCGCGCGGGGCCTGCGCGACCTCGGCGTGGGAGAAGACCGTCCCCCGCCCGGACAGCCGGTAGGGCTCGAGGTGGCGCTCCCGGCACGTCCGGCAGGAGGCGCGGGGGGGGAACTGCACCTTGCCGCAGGCCGCGCAGCGCTGTCCCTCCAGCCGGTAGTAGGCGGAGCGCAGGCGGTGGTAGCGGGGCAGATCCATTTTACTTTAGACCTCAAGTATATGGGTGACGGCCACGGAGCCGTGGCCGCCGATGGACTGGGCGAGAGCGCGGCGGGCCCCCTTGATCTGGTTGGGGCCGGCCTCGCCGCGGAGCTGGAGGGCGGCCTCCACGATCTGGTAGGTGCCGCTGGCCCCTACCGGATGGCCCCGGGCCTTGAGGCCGCCCATGGTGGAGAGGGGTATGCAGCCCTCGGGGGCCACGCAGCCCTTGGCCGCCAGGTCCAGGGCCTCCCCCCGCCGGGCGAAGCCGCAGGCCTCCAGGGAGAGGGCGGTGATGATGGTGAAGGCGTCGTGGGCCTCGAAGAGGTCCATGTCCTTGGGTCCCCGCCCCGCGACCTTATAGGCGCGGGCGGCGGAGTGGGCGGCCGCGCCCAGGGTCAGGATGTCTTCCCGCTCGGCGAGGCCGATGGTGTCGGTGGCCACCGCGGAAGCGGCGATCCGCACCGGTTTGTGGTGCGGGCGCAGCATGGACTGGGCGCACACCACCACCGCCGCCGCCCCGTCGCAGACGGGGGCGGCGTCCAGGATGCCGATGGGGGAGGCCACCATCGCGCAGGAGGAGAAATCCTCCACGCTCAGGGGCTCTCGGAACATGGCGCGGGGGTTGGTCTGCGCGTTCTTGTGGGCAGTGACCGCGAAGGGGGCGAAGGCTGCGCGCTCCCGGCCCGTCTCGTGCATGTAGCGGCGCATGAGGAGGGCGGATAGGGCCACGAAAGAGAAGCCATGGCTGGCCTCGTAGTCCTGGTCGGCGGCGGTCGCCAGGCTGGCGGTCACGCTATCGGGGACGCCGTCCGTCATCTTCTCGATCCCCACGGCTAGGACCGCCTCGTGGGCCCCTGCGGCCACGGCCAGGGCCGCCGCCCGTACCGCCGCCCCCCCGGAGGCGCAGGCCGCTTCCACTTTCCAGGCCTCTAGGGGGAGCAGGCCGGCCGCGTCCGCGAGGAGGGTGGCCACGTTCTCCTGGCCGTTCAGGCAGCCGCCCATCATGTTGCCGGCGTAGAGGGCGTCCACCCTCTCCATCCCCGCGTCGGCGAGGGCGTCACGGATGGCGGCCTCGCCCAGCTCACGCAGGCCGCGGTCCCAGTGCTCGCCCACCGCGGTCTGACCGATCCCCACGATGAAGACGTCCCTCATGACCTTTTGATCTTTCCCCGGAGCTTGAGATAGTGGCCATAGCCGTCCACCCTCTGGCCGCGGTCCAGGTACTCCTCCACCGACGTGCCCTGGCGCCGGTCCCGGATTTGGTCCGTCACCCGGAAAGCGAAGGCGTCGCTGCCCGCGCCCGAGCCGTAGGAGCAGAAGAAGATGCGGTCGCCCGGCTCCGCCACGTCGAGAATGGCGGCCAGGCCGAGGAGCGACGATCCCGCGTAGGCGTTCCCCATGCGCCGGGCCACCAGGCCGAGTCGGATCTGCGGGCGCGTGAATCCCAGCTCCTCCGCTACGCGCTCCACGAACTTGGGCACCGGCTGGTGAAACACCGCGTGGGCGAAGTCCGCGGGCGTGGCCTCGATCTCGGCCAGGAGGCGGCGGGAGGCGGCCAGGGTGTGCTTGAAGTAAGAGGGCTCGCCAGTGAACCGGCCGCCGTGCTCGGGGTAGGCCGCCCCCTCGCGGCGGAAGAAGTCGGGGGTGTCGGTCACGTGGGAGACCGAAGCCTCCACCACGGCCAGGGCGTCGTCCGCGGGGGCAAAGAGGTAGGCGGCCCCCCCGCAGCCCGCGGTGTACTCGAGGGCGTCCCCCGGCTTGGACTGGGCGGTGTCCATGCCGATGGCCAGCGCGCGCTCCACCATCCCTGAACCCACGAAGGCCACCGCCGCCTGCATGGCCTCGCTCCCCGCCTTGCAGGCGAATTCCATGTCGGCCGCCACCAGGTTGGGGGTGATGCCCAGGGCCTCCGCGACCACGGTGGCGGAGGGTTTCACCGCGTAGGGCTTGGACTCTGTCCCCACCCAGACCGCACCGATGGCGGAATGGTCGGCCCGGGCCCGGTCGAGGGCAAGGCGCGCGGCCTCGATCGACATCGTGATCACATCCTCGTCGGGCCCGGGGACCGACTTCTCCGCCACCGCGGGGGCCACCGCCCCCCGCGCCCGCCAGGCGGCCGAGATGTCGGCGGTCGAGACCCGGAACCGCGGGACGTACGCCCCGTAGCCCGCGATGCCCACCGCCCTCTGCGCCCTCACGCTTTTCTTCCTTTCCGGACCGGCTTGCCCCGGCCGCGCCTGCCGGTCTCCAGGCCCGTGAAGAAGATGTCCTGCATCTCGCTGGCCAGGCGCTCCGCGGCGATCGCGCCCTCGGGGCGGAACCACTTGTAGATCCAGAGGACCATGCCCAGGAACGCGAAGGCCGCCACCTTGGTGTTGACGGGGCGGATCTGGCCGTTGCGGATGGCCTCCGCGAGGGTGGTCTCCAGGAAGCGCACGTAGCGCTTCTTGCGGGCGTTGATCTGGGCCCGGGCCTCGCCGGTGAGGGTGGCGTGCTCGTGGAGGATGATCGTGACCTCCTTGCTCCAGCCCTGGGTCACGAGGAGCACGTTCCGCTCCATGCACTCCCGGAGCCGCTGCAAGGGGTCCGCGATGGGAAGCACGTGGGAGAGCACCTTTTCCTCGAAGACGTCCATCCCGTAGTTTTGGATCTCCAGGAGGAGGTGCTCCTTGCTGCGAATGTGGTGGTAGAGGCCGGCCTTGGTGAGTCCGGCGGCCTCCGCGATGTCGTGGATGGAGGTGCCCTCGTAGCCCTTCTCGCAGATGAGACGGGCGGCGGTCTCCAAGATGGCGCGGTGGCGGTCTCGGGGGTCGGTGAGGACCGCCCGACGCTCTGGCTTGGGTGTGCGGGCCAAGTTGGAACCTCCAGGCCGCAGGGCGTCCCTCCTGCCGACCGCTCGTTTAGCTACCGATCGGTCGGTAGTATCCCCCACCGCCTCCGACGTGTCAAGGGAGCGCCGCCCTCCGGAGTCCCGGCGGGGTGGGGCGCGCCCGCCCCTTGTAGAATCCCGGCGAGGATATCGGTGGCTCGGCTTCCCCCCCTTCGTCGACGGCCCGCGTGAGCCGGTGGCTCTCCGCCGTCTCCCGCGCCGGCCTCGCCGTCACCCTGTTTCTGCTCGTGCTGGCCGTGCTTCGGTGGGGGCCGGTTCACGCCGAACCCCCCCTGGACGTGCGCGCCCTCCCTGTGGCCGGGCCCGCCGTGCTCTTGGCCGTCCTGGGCGCGCTCACCGGTCAGGAGAGGCGGCCCCGCCGGGCCCGCCCGTTCCTGGTCGCGCTCGTGCTCGTGGCCGGGGCCCTGACCGCGGTGGTGGCCGTGCGGGGACCCGCCGGCCTGCCCGTCGAGGTCTCCGACGGGCGGGAGGTCATCGCGCGCCTTCTCCCGGGCCCGGTGGACATCATCGGCCCCGACCTGCGCTCGGTGGTGGGCACCCGCCGGTCCCTGCACTGGCAGGGCCCGCTGCGCGCTCCCGCCAGCGGGACCTACCGGATCTGGGCCCTGGGCCGCGGCCGGGTCCGGGTCGAGCTCGACGGCCGGACGATCCTGGAGGTGGATGGCGGCGAGCGCTTGCGGGCCGGGGCGGAGCTCCCGATTGGCCGCGGCGAGCACGCTCTCGACGTGGGGCTGGAGTGGGCAGGACCAGGCCCGGCCCTCCGCCTAGGCTGGACGCGGCCGCGCGCGGGGGGGCGGGCGGGGGGCCGGGACGAGGCCATCCCCCCGCGCTACCTGGGTGCGGTCGGCTCGCCGCTCCTCTGGACCGTGACCGACTTGCTCGCCCTGCTGCTGGCCGGGCTGGTCGCGGCCCTGGTCTTCGTCCTTCCCTGGGACCAGCCGCGGCGTCTGCCCGCGCCTTTGCCGGCGACGAGGGGGCAGATCGCCGTCTCGCTCGCGGCCTACGTGCTCCTCTTGGCGGTAATGAGCTGGCCCATGGTCCTGGACCTGGCGGGACGGGGTCCAGTCGACCGGCCCGACGGCCGCCTGAACGCATGGATACTGGCCTGGGACGTCCATGCCCTCCTCCACGAGCCCGGGCGCCTTTTCCAAGCTCCCATCTTCCATCCCCTGCCCGACGCGCTGGCCTTCTCCGAGAACCTGCTTGTGCCCGCAGTCCTGGGCGCGCCCGCCCTCGTCGCGGGCGGCCCCGTGCTCGCCTACAACCTGTCGTTGCTGATCAGCCTCGCCCTCTCCGGCCTGGGGGTGGAGCTGCTCGTCCGGCGGGTGAGCGGCGACCGGTTGGCGGGCTTTGTTGCGGGGGCTGTCTTCGCCGCCGGGGCCCACCGCTGGACACGGCTGTCCCACCTGCACGCCCAGGTCACGCTCTTCCTCCCCTTCGCCCTCCTGGCCCTCGACCGCTTCTGGGCGCGCCGGACCCTGGGCCGCGCCCTGCTCGTGGGGCTCCTTCTGGCCCTGCAAGGGCTGGCCTCCCTCTACCTGGGCGCGATCACGGCCGCCGCCCTGGGGGCGGCCCTGGCCATGGGGCTCCTCGGCGGCCTGAGAGCCCCCGATCTGCTCCGGCTGGCCGCGGGCTTCCTGCTCGCCGGGCTCCTCCTCGCCCCCGTCGCGCGACCCTATCTGCGCATGCGCGCCTTCGAGGGGATGGAGTTCACGCTGGAGACGGTCGCGGTCTATGCCACCACCCTCCCCTCTTACGCGGCCAGTGGCGTGAGGCTTTACGGGCCGCTCACCCAGAGACACCTCGATCCCGAGCTCGTCCAGGACACGCTTTTCCCCGGACTCGCCGTGCTCGCCCTGGGCCTGTGCGGTCTGGCCGTGGCCCCCGCCCGCTACCGCGCGGTGGCCCTGGCCGCCTCCGCCCTCGCCGTGGTCCTGTCCCTCGGGCCTCAGAGCGTGTTTTACCGCTTCTTGCACGAGCACTTCGTGCTTGTGCGCGGCCTCCGAGCCCTCTCGCGCTTCTCCCTCGTGCCCGTCCTGGCCCTATCCGTCCTCGCCGGCCTGGCCCTGGCCGGCCGCCGATGGACCACGAGCCTCGTCGCCCTCTTCTTGATGATGGTGGAGTCCAGCAACATGCCCCTGCGCTTGGGCCGCTACGAGGGTCCCCCCGCCGCCGCGCGCTGGCTTTCGGGTGGGGAGGGAGCGGTGGCGTACCTTCCGTTGGGGAGGAGGGACACCCAGGTGATGCTGGACGGAATCGCGCATTTCCGCCCCCTCTTGAACGGTGATTCCGGCTTCATCCCCCGGCCTTACGACCGCGCCCTCGAGCTCTTCGAGGGGCCGCTCGGACCGGAGGGCTTGCGCTTCCTGCGCGCGGTGGGCGTGGTTCACATCGTCAGCGGCGACACCCTTGGCTGGCCGCCGGCCGCGAGCTTTGGCGGGGAGCGGGTCTACGAAGTCCCGGAGGGCTCCCGGGCCGAGATCGTGCCCGAGGGGACCGCCGCCCCTACCCTGTGGACGAGCGGGGGTGTCATCGCGGACCTTGGCCAGGAGCGCCCGGTGAGCAGCGTCTCTTTCGAGCTGGCGGACGGCCCCTGGACCAGCCGGCCGCGCGTCCGATCCTCCAGCGACGGGAACCGCTGGGAGGAGGTCGAAGGCGAGGCCAGCCTGGCCGACGCCACCCTCTCCCTGATGAAGGATCCCCGTCAAGGCCGGGGCGAGGTCCGTTTCCCGGAGCGCCGCGCCCGCTTCCTCCTTCTCGACCGCGCCCTGCCCGCGCGGCCGGGGACGCTGGGCGTCCGGCCGTGAGCGCCCCCCCGCACGTCGGCGGCGGGAGCGGCGTGGAGGCGTGATGCGAGTTCATCTCGTGGATGGGACGTACGAGCTCTTCCGCTCCCACTTCGGGGCGCCCCCGGCTTCCGCCCCCGACGGGACGGAGGTGGGCGCCACCCGCGGCCTGTTGCGCTCGCTCCTGGCCCTCTTGCGCGAGGACGGCGTCACCCACGTGGCCTGCGCCTTCGACCACGTCATCGAGTCCTTCCGGAACCGCCTCTTCGTGGGCTACAAGACCGGCGAGGGCGTGCCCGAGGAGCTGATGGCTCAGTTCCCCCTCGCCGAACGGGCCGCGCAGGCCTTGGGCCTCGTGACCTGGCCCATGGTCGAGTTCGAGGCGGACGATGCGATGGCCAGCGCGGCCGCCCGCTTCGCGGACCTCCCCGGTGTGGAGGAGGTCCTGCTGTGCACGCCGGACAAGGACCTGGCCCAGTGCGTGCGCGGAGAGCATGTCGTCTGCTTCGATCGCCTGAGGCGCCGCCGGCTCGACGAGGTGGGCGTGATGGGGAAATTCGGTGTGCTCCCCGCCTCCATACCCGATTGGCTCGCCCTCGTGGGCGACGACGCGGATGGGATCCCGGGCCTCGAGAGATGGGGGGCCAAGTCGGCCTCCGCGGTCCTGGCCCGGTACCGTCACCTGGAAGGGATCCCCGACGACGAGAGAGACTGGGAGGTGACGGTCCGGGGGGCTCCGGCCCTGGGCCGGAGCCTGCGCGAGGGCCGGGTGCAGGCCGGGCTCTACCGGCTGCTGGCCACCCTCCGTACGGACGTCCCCCTGGTCGAGAGCCTGGAGGATCTGCGTTGGAAGGGCGGGCGCCGGAAGGACCTGGAGGATCTCGGCCGAGACCTGGGGGAGACTGATCTCGTCGCGCGCGTGCCGCTCTTCAGGGAGGACGATTGACACCGGCCGGGCCGGGGGGAAAACTCGGGGCATGACGCTCACGATCGGGCTCTAGTGGGGGCCATGCCGCGGCTTGAGGTCCTCCGCACGTATCTCGAAATGACCGATCCCGGTCAGCTCACGCCGGCCACGGACCCCGCTTCAGAGGCCCATCTCCAGCGGCTCGGCCAGTGCCCCGCCTCGTTCTACCGGTACCTCTACACCGAGGTGGGCCGGCGCTACCATTGGGTGGACCGCCTCCCCTGGAGCGACGACCGCATCCGGGCCCATCTCGCCGATCCTGCGATCTCGGTGTGGCTTCTTTCGGTGGCGGGCGCGCCCGGCGGGTACTTCGAGCTCCGAGGGCCCGAGGACGGCTCGGTGGAGATCGCGTACTTCGGCCTCCTGCCGGAATTCTTGGGCCGCGGCCTCGGAAAGTACTTGCTCACGGCGGCGACGCGGGAAGCCTGGGCCTTGGGTGCCCGGCGCCTCTGGCTCCACACCTGCAGCCTCGACGACCCCGCGGCCCTCCCCAACTACGTTCGGGGCGGGTTCCGGCCATTCAGGCAGGAGACCTATTGGGTCGAGACTCCGGCCGACCTCGGGGGCGCGTGAGGTTTCCCCGCCTTGCGGACCCCATCGAAAAGTGAAACGGACGCCTTATCGACCCCATTGAGAGGCGGAAAAAGCCTTTGGCGATCGTTCGTTAGGGGTCCCATCCTGACTGGTTTTGTGTCAATATATGGGTTAGGAAGCGATGACGACCACAAGATCTAGCGCTTTTACCCTTGACACACCGTCGGCACTTGCCCATAATCGCCGTCACTTTCGGGTCTCTTAAGACTTGCTGTGGGCCGATAGCACTTTGGAGGGCGGCCCGTCGGCTCCGCAGGAACAACTAGGCACGTAGGAGGAAACCCATGTCGACCCATCCCGTGGAGAACGCCCGAGCTGAGGCCCGCACCTCTGCCCCTGAAAAGCGAACCGGCCTCAGCTTCCGGCGGCACTTCACGAAGGCGGGGAGACACCCCTACGACGAGCTGACCTGGGAGCAGCGCTCGGCCGTCATCAACGACGAGCGCGGGCAGCCGGTCTTCGAGCAGCATGGGATCGAGGTTCCGAGTACTTGGAGCCAAACCGCCACCAACATCGTGGCCTCCAAGTACTTCCGCGGACAGATTGAATCACCCCAGCGGGAGCGGAGCGTGAAGGGCCTCATCTCCCGCGTCGTGGACACCATCAGGAGTTGGGGAGACGCCCAGGGTTATTTTGCCACCCCCGAGGACTTGCAGAGCTTTTCCGACGACCTGACCCACCTGCTCGTCCAGCAGAAGGCCGCCTTCAACAGCCCGGTCTGGTTCAACGTGGGCATCGAGAAGCACCCGCAGGCCTCCGCCTGCTTCATCAATTCCGTGAATGACACCATGGAGTCGATTCTGGGCCTGGCCAAGACGGAAGGGATGCTCTTCAAGTTCGGCTCCGGTACAGGCTCGAACCTCTCCTTCATCCGTTCCTCCCGGGAGCCGCTGGCGGGAGGGGGAACGGCCTCGGGACCGGTGTCCTTCATGCGGGGCTACGACGCGTTCGCGGGCGTGATCAAGAGCGGGGGCAAGACCCGCCGCGCCGCCAAGATGGTCATCCTCAATACCGACCACCCCGACATCGATGAGTTCATCAACAGCAAGGCGGACGAGGAACGCAAGGCCTGGGCCCTGATCGATGCCGGCTACGACGGCTCCTTCAACGTCAAGGGTGGGGCCTACGACTCCGTCTTCTTCCAAAACGCCAACCACTCCGTACGGGCGACCGACGAGTTCATGCGGGCGG
The DNA here is from genome assembly GCA_035570235.1 of Vicinamibacteria bacterium. NCBI lineage: Bacteria > Pseudomonadati > Acidobacteriota > Vicinamibacteria > Vicinamibacteria bacterium. Next base: position 19,167 of record DATMML010000018.1, read on the forward strand.
TGGTGGAAGACCGGGAGTGGCAGACGAAGTACGTGCTGACCGGCGAGGCCTGCGAGACCCACCCGGCGCGCGACCTCATGAAGCGGATGGCGCAGGCGGCCTGGCAGTGCGGCGACCCCGGGATGCAGTTCGACTCGACCATCAATGACTGGCACACCTGCCCCAACAGCGCCCGCATCAACGCCAGCAACCCGTGCTCTGAATACATGTTCCTGGACGACACCGCTTGCAACCTGGCCTCGCTGAATCTGATGAAGTTCCGTGGGGAGGACGGGGAGTTCGACACCGAGGCTTTCGGGGCGGCTTGCCGGACCCTGATCACGGCCCAGGAGATCCTGGTCGACAACGCCAGCTACCCGACGCCCGCCATCGACCGTAACAGCCACGACTACCGCCCCCTCGGCCTCGGCTATGCGAACCTGGGGGTCCTCCTCATGGACCGGGGTCTGCCCTACGACTCCGACGCCGGCCGGGCCTACGCCGCGGCCATCACCGCCATGATGCACGGCGAGGCCTACGCCCAGAGCGCCCGCGTGGCCGCGGCCATGGGACCCTTCTCGGGCTATGCCAAGAACACGGAGCCCATGCTGCGGGTCATAGACAAGCACCGGCAGCATGCCCACATGATCGACCCCACGCAGGTGCCCAAGGAGCTCCTGCGCTCGGTCCTCACGGTTTGGGACGAGGCCTACACCCTGGGCGCCCAGCACGGCTACCGCAACAGCCAGGTCACCGTGCTCGCCCCCACCGGCACCATCGGCTTCATGATGGACTGCGACACCACCGGCATCGAGCCCGACATTGCGCTCATCAAGTACAAGAAGCTGGTGGGCGGGGGAGTGATCAAGATCGTGAACCAGTCCGTGCCCGGCGTGCTCGAGAAGCTCGGTTATTCGGCCGCGTCCGTCCAGGACATCCTGAGGTACGTGGACGAGAAGGAGATGATCGAGGGGGCACCGCACCTGAAAGAGGACCACCTGGCGATCTTCGACTGCGCCTTCCCCCCCGCAAACGGCAAGCGCTCCATACACTACATGGGCCACATCAAGATGATGGCGGCGGTGCAGCCCTTCCTTTCCGGGGCCATTTCCAAGACCGTGAACATGCCCACCGACGCCACCCCCGACGAGATTGGCAACGCCTACCTCGAATCCTGGCGCATGGGCCTGAAGGCGGTGGCGGTCTACCGCGACGGCTGCAAGCGCAGCCAGCCCCTGTCCACCTCCCGGGAGGAGGGGAAGCCCTTGGCGTTGAGCGCTCGGCCCGAGGAGGCCGCCCGGCCCGCTCGGCGCAAGCTGCCCGACGAGCGTCACGCCATCACCCACAAGTTCCAGATCGCGGGCCACGAGGGCTACATCACGGTGGGGATGTACGAGGACGGGACCCCAGGCGAGATCTTCCTGGTCATGGCCAAGGAGGGCTCCACGATCTCCGGGCTCATGGATGCCTTCGCCACCTCCATCTCCATGGCCCTGCAGTACGGCGTGCCGCTAGAGGCCCTGGTGGAGAAGTTCTCCCACGTGCGCTTCGAGCCCTCGGGATTCACGAAGAACCCGGAGATCCCGTACGCCAAGAGCATCACGGACTACATCTTCCGGTGGCTGGCCTCGAAGTTCCTCTCCGCCGAGGAGCAGGAAGCGGTGGGAGTGCAGGCCAGAGAGGGCTCGCTCAAGCCGATCCCGGGCCCGGTCACGACGGCTTCTCTCCCCGCCAAGTCCGGCTCCCCGGGGGGTGCCCATCGCGCGCAGATGGACGCGCCGCCTTGCCATTACTGCGGAAGCATCATGACCCGCAACGGCAGCTGCTACCGCTGCTCAAACTGCGGGAGCACATCCGGGTGCAGCTGAGACCGGGCTCGGGACGCTCCCGGACCGCCCCGCCCGGGGTGGGCTTCCCATGACATCGTCTCCCCACGAGTTGACGGGGGCGGGGAGCGTTTCCGCCCTCGCCGCCGGCTCCCAGCGGGACGCCCTCTGGGAGCACTGCCGGAACAACCTCGGGATAGCCCGGCTGCTCCTGCACGAGGGCCGGCCGGGCCCGTTCGTGGCCACCGCTTGCCGGATGGCGGTGGAGAGCGCCTGCCGAGCCGCCCTTGCCCAGGCCGGGCTTCCCTTCGAAGGCAACGCGGAGAGGGGCTTCGCCCGCTTGTCTGCGCCCCGGAGCCTCTGGGATGAAACACGGGTTGGCTCGGCGGCCGGGTGCCTGGACGCGGCGGAAGGGGTCGTGGCCTGGACGGCGCGATACCTCCGCCGGGAGGCCCCCGAGCACTCTTGGGGATATTGAGCGTAGCCCGTCCCGGGCGACGCCGACTAGGAGAGAGACAGCGGGGGAGTGAGAGAGGCCGGCATCTCCCCGGATCGGCTTGACGAGCCTTCGTGAAGCTCAGGCCGATGGCGGCGGTCTTCCCAGTCGCTCGCCAAGGCGCGGATCCAGGAGAGTGAATCCAGGGCTGACCCCGGGGACGCTCCTGCGATCGCTTCCGCGTCCTTAAAGCGATCCTTCGGGTCTTTGGCCCGGGACTTCATCCGCGCCCCTCCGCTTGCGTCCCCACGAGCATAGGACGGAGGGGAGACGAAAAAGGTTGCGCAATTTGCAAGAGGGCGCTTCGCCCGACCTAAGCGTGCGAGTAGACGCCACCGTCTGTCCGTATCAGAATCGCCGCCGTGTCCCGCACGACGACGCTCCTTCGGGCCCTCCTGCCTTTCGCCCTCCATGGGCTGGCCCGCGAGGTGGACGCGGGGGCCCGCCTTCTCCTCCGTTCCAGCCTGGACCTCCAAGACTTCGCGGGCGTGCTCCTCCGAACGCTGGACCCGCTTCAAGTGGCCACCGCGGTGGCCGCTTGGACGGCGGGAGGGGCTGTGCTCTTCATCCTGCTGGCGGCGTGGCGCGCGCGCGCGGAGGGTCACGGCCTGGAGAGAGCCGCGGGGGAAGAGGCCGCTACATTCACTCCTTTGTACCTCCGCCCCGCTCTCACCCTCCTCGCCCTCGTGTCGCTCACGCTCTCCCCCGCGTTCCCCTATGCCTTCACGCTGCCCGTCGCCCTGACCCAGGACTGGGGGATCGCCCAGGACGTGGCGGCGGGAGCCGCCCTCCTTGCGTTGCGGCTGCCCAGGCTGCGCGTGCCCGCGCCGCGCGGAGGCGCCATCTTCTTCATGGTCTTCCTGGCCTACGCCCTCCTCGTGCCGGAGCGGGCCGAGCACTGGGAGGATCATCCCGGCAACGAGCCCAAGACCCTACGCATGGCCGTTGCGCTGGGCCACGGCCTGACCCTGGACGTGGAGGGGGTCAGCGCGAGCATGGAGGACCTGGTGCCGAGGCCATTCCTGGCCGCGGCCGGCGATGCGCTCGCGACGCTGGCCCGCGAGTCTCTGCGCATGGGGGAAGCCCTGCTCCGGGGGCCGCGCGCGGTGGGCGCTTCCGCGATTCAGGCCACCCGGATCACCCGTCAGGTGATCCGGGGCAAAGAGGGGGGTGTTTATTACGTCCTCCCCCCCGGCCCGTCGCTACTCCTCGCTCCCGCGCTGCGTGTCGATCGGGCCCTGAACCGCGCCCGGGGCACGCCCGGCCGTCTGGCGGTGACCCTGCTCTTCTGGAACGCGCTGGCCGCTCTCCTCGTCGTGGCCGTCTACCTCCTCGTCCGTGACGCCACCGGGTGCCCCGGCCTGGCCGCCCTCCTCGCCCTTGGTTTCGCTTTCGTCCCGCCCTTTCTCTTCTACTTCTTCCAGTTCTATCCGGAGATGCTCGCGGCCTTGCTGCTGGCGCTCATCCTGCGCATCCTGCTCTTTGACCCGCGGTGGACCGCGCCGACCATAGCCGTCCTGGGCCTGCTCCTGGCCGCGCTGCCCTGGCTCCACCAGAAGTTCCTGCCCGTCTGGGCCTTCCTCAGCCTGATGACGCTGGTGATGGCGGTCCGGCGGGGGGCCACGCGCCGGGAGCTGCTCTTCCTGCTCGCTCCCCTCGGGCTCTCCCTCTACCTGACCGCCCTCTACAACTTCGCGATCACGGGCAGCATCCGCCCCGACGCCCTCTTCCTGGCCTGGGGCCC
>DATMML010000019.1 GCA_035570235.1 Vicinamibacteria bacterium
GTCGCCTGGTCGTCATTCCCAAGGCCGGTCACCTCGCCAACCTCGAGCAGCCGGAGGCCGTCAACCTGGCCCTAAGGGAGTTCCTGGCCAATACCTGAGGCGGAAGGGCGGTGCGCGGCTGGCTCGGGCGCCCGGGTTGAGGGTGGTGGCGTGTCAACTCCTCGACGTCCGCCTTCGACACGAGGCGGCCGAGTATGAATCTGCGGTGCCTAACTTACTTCCTTGCCATGGCCTTCACCATTTCCAGCAACTGCCTCTGCTCGGCCTCGTCGCCAACGGAGTAGCTGCGGAACGGGTCCGAACGCACGGAGTCACCGTTATCTTGGATGGCAGCCGTAAGCCCTGAGGCAGCTTTGGCCCTCTCGCCGAGGGAGTGCAGCGTCTCGGCCAGGCCGAGGGCCGCGGCTTGGCCGCCGGGCCAGGCATCGAGCGCCTGCCTGAACTCCGGGCGCGCGTCCACGAGCCGCGAGCCACGACGGAGGATGTCGCCCGAGAAGAGGTGGGCCAGATAGCGGAGGCGGGCATCGTTACCAGTCGCCACGACGCGAAGCTCGCCCAGCGCCAGATCGGCGCGGCCGGTGAGCGCCAGGACCCGCCCCAGGCGCAACTTGGCCTCGCCCAGCAAGGGATCCCGGGCAAGGAGGCTACGGTAGATGTCTTCTGCCGCGCGCAAGGGGAACTTTCGCTCTTTTGAAGGGTCGGGCCGCACGAACACGAGCTCACCCTTCCGGGGGACGGTGCCGATGGACTCGCTGGCCTGCCCGAGCGCCAGCGCGATCGAAACATCGTCGGGGAAACGCTGGAGACCACGTCCGAGGAGGGCGAATGCCTCAGGATGCAGGTAGCTGCCCAGAAGGTACAGACCGAAGGCGTGGTACCACGCACGGAGAAAGGCGCCCTGCTCTGACGTCACGGGCTTGAGTTCGGCCAGGCGCATCGCCAAGGGCCATTGGTTGGGCCCGACGCCGCGCCGGTAGTTGAGGTAGAGGCCGGCCTCGGTGTGCAGCATGACAGCCGCCGGAAACGACGCCAGAACATCCCTTGCGGGCCCACCGGCGAGAGGTGGCCTCTCTGCTTTCTCGACCTCCTGGATTGCGTCCAAGACGGCCTCCGGTTTCCAGTCGATGACCTCCGCAATCGCGCGGTTACTGTCGCCGTGCCGGTACTCCTCCACTAGCTTCGCGTACGCGATCACGGTCCGGTCGATGGTCTCCGTGATCGCCGGCTGACGGTCACCGTGCCGGTACTCCTCCACCAGCTTCGCGCATCCGATCCCGCCCGCCATGGGACTAGTGCGGGACTCCTCACCTCTGGCAAAAGCAGCCTCCCGCGCGCTGGAAGCCTGGGCCCCCATGCTCAAAGCGACGAGCACACCAGCCAAGTTCATGGCGTGACCAGGTAGCCTTTTCGCAGCAGCACCTTTGCAGGCCGTCCCTTCACGCGTACGTCGAGGCGGTGCCAACCCTCCCGCTTGATGCCCCGCGGCGTGTACCTCAGGAGGTACCGGGTCCGAAACTCCCTCAGGATCTCGAGAAAAGCCTGTTGCAATCCCTCGGGCGACCCCGCCTGCAAACGCCGGCCGCCCGTCGTGGATGCGACATCGTCTAGGAAACCCGAGTCCTCCCCACCCACGCGCACGCCGTAGACCACGACTTCACTACGCTTGGCCGCGTCCAGAACGTCGCTTTGGCGAAGCCAACTCGTATTCTCCTGACCATCAGTGAAGACGACAGCTAGGACGCGCCCCGGGACAGCATCGCCCAGGGCGATCGCGGAAAAGGTGCCGTCCACCAGCGACGTGCCCCCCTCTCCCTCGAGGGCGTTGATGCGGGTATGAAGGGCGGTGAGATCAGAGGTGAGGGGTTGGCGCAGGCGAACCATCGTCGCGAAGGTGAGAAGGGCCGCCTGATCGCCCGGCCGCAAGCCGGCGACGAGCGCGTGAGCCGCGCTTTTCAGCGCGGTCATCCTCTGTCCCTTCACGCTTTGGCTAACGTCGAAGTTCATGCTCCCGCTCACGTCGAAGTCTAGGATGACGTTCAGCGGGAGTTCCTCGAAAACCACGCCTTCGAGTGCCTGCGGCACTCCGTTGTCACGTACCTCGAAATCCGTGGAGCGGAGACCCAGGATCGGACCCTCGGCTCCGTGCACGAGGACACTGACCTTCACGACTTCGACTCGCGTTTCAAAGCGCGGCGCCGGCTGGTCGGCAGCTTGGGCACCGAGCGCGCCGAACCAGCAGCTGAGAGTTATGGGAAGCAGGTGAACCACGAAGGGGACCCCGGTAAGGAGGCTACGAGAGCGTACCCTCAATAGAGAGTTTACCGCCCCGGCGCAACACACAGTCCTCCCGCTTCAGATCGATTAGTCAAGACACCGTCAGCGCTTTGGGACCCCACCCCTGAGATTGGCTCGCCAGGGCATCTGAGTTGACGTGGCGTAGCGATGCATTGTCGCAACCTTGTTCATCCGTGGGGCCCATGCACCCATTCCGGGCGGACGCGTGGTGCCTGGGCTGGCACGGGCCCGAGTTCACAAGTCTCATCGGTTGTCTTCGGCGACTAAGGAACCAAGGTGACAGCGTCGGAGGTTGACAGAAGGATTGAGCGGGGGCGCGACACTCTGGCCTACCCTTCCGGAGCTGCGCGGGGGGCTCCAAATCCTCGCCGCGTTTGGTCGCGGCGTTCGAAGGGCGGGGCGCGCCGCCGGGTTCAGCCGGCCTGCTTGACGCTGGTGGCGGAGCTGGCCCCGAGGCCCGTTTCCGCCAGGGGGAGCTCGACCAGGAAGCGCGCGCCCCGCCCCGGGCCATCGCTCTCCGCCCAGATGCGCCCCCGGTGCAGGTCCACGAGCTGCTTCACGATAAACAGGCCCAAACCGGTCGCGGACTCGCCCCCCGTGGGCTGGGCGGAGAGACGCTGGAAGCGCCCGAAGAGCTTGGCCTTGTCCTCCTCCGTCAGACCGGGGCCCTCGTCGCGGACCTCGATGCGCACGACGGCCGGCGTCCGCTCCACGCTCAGCCAGATCGAGCGGCGGGGCGGCGAGTACTTGATCGCGTTGCCCAGTAGGTTCTCCAGGACCTGGCTCAGCCATTCCTCGTCGCCCTCCACCGGACTGGCGTCGGGGGCGGAGACGTGAATCCGCTGCTTCTTGGCCTCGGCCTGCGACTCCAGGACGCTGGCCACGGCCAGGGCCAAACGGCCGACGTCGACGGCATGGGTGACGACGGGCAGGCCTGCCCGCTCCAGAGCGTCGCTCTGGAGCAGCCGATTCACGATGTCGAGCATCCGCTGGGCAGCACGAGCGCTTTGCCCCGCGAACTCCAAGGTGGGGGGGGAGGCGGCGGCATCCGCCCCCATGAGCTCGGTGTATCCGATGATCGACTGCAGGGGGCTCTTAAGGTCGTGGGCCGCGATGGAGAGCAGTTCCCCCTTCATGCGGTCCGCTTCCTGGGCGATCTCCTTCTGCCTCTCCGCTTCCCCCCGCGCCCCCTCCGCCCGCTCCTTCTCCCGCATCACGTCTCGCGTACGGGCCTCCACTAGCCCCTCGAGCTCCCGCTGGCGTGCTTGCAGGGTGCTGACGCGAAGGCGATAGGCGCCGGCCGCGCCGAGGACGACGACTAGGCCGGAAAGCGCGTAGAACCAGGGCGTCTCGTAAAAGTGCGGCCGGATGAGGAGCGCGCGCGTGTCGCCGGCTTCGTTCCACACCCCGTCGTTGTTGGAGGCGGTGACCCGGAAGGTGTAGCGGCCGGGGGGGAGGCGGGTGTAATAGGCCGTCCGCCGCCGCCCCGCGGGAATCCACTCACGATCGAAGCCGTCGAGCCGATACTTGAACTCGACCTTGCCGGGGGCCAGGAAGCTGAGAGCGGTGTACTGGAATTCCCACCGCTCCTTGCCCGGGGGTGCCTCGGGGGCGGTCACGGGCACACCGTCCGCCACGATCTGCTCGACCTTCACCGGAGGGGGGAGCGTGTTCCGGGGGATGCGCGCGGGGTCCACCACCACCACGCCCAAGGCGGTGGGGAACCAAAGCCGCCCGTCCCGGCCCTTCCAGCCCGCCGGCTGAGCCACTCCGGCGCACTCGTTGGTCTTCATGCCGTCCGCGGTGCCGAAGCCCACCGCGGCCACTGTCCGGCGGCTCCCCGAAGCCACCGCCTCCAGGTCGCTCCGGGCCACGCGGGAGATTCCCCGGTTGCCGCTCAGCCAGAAGCGCCCGTCCCCGTCTTCCAGGATCTGAAAGACCACGTCATCCAGAAGGCCCTCCCGGGTGGTCAAGGTCGTGAGCTTCCCGTCCTGGAGCCGGGAGAGGCCCCCCGAGGTGCCGATCCAGAGCGTTCCCCCTGCGTCCTCGTGGAGGCAGAACACGATGTCGCTGGCCAGTCCGTTCTTGCGGTTGAAGACGGTGAAGCGTCCCTGCTCCAAGCGGGAGAGCCCCGCGCCGTCCGTTCCCACCCACAAGATCCCGTTGCGGTCGGCGTGGGTGGCGAGAACGAAATTCCCGGCCAGGCCGTCGGCGGTGGAGAGGGTCGTCCACCGTCCGCCCGTGAACCGGCTCAGGCCTCCTCCGTTGGTCCCGATCCAGAGGCCGCCCTGGCCGTCGGGCGAGATGGCGGAGACGTTCAAGTGGGCCAGGCCCTCGGCGGTGGTGTAGCGAGTGAACCCGACATCCTTGGCCCGGAACAGCCCCGCCCCCGCCGTTCCCACCCAGAGTACGCCCGCCGCGTCCTCGTACAGGGCACGCACGTCCGGGGCCAGCCCATCCCGGGCGTCGTAGCAGCGGAAGGCCCCCTGCCGCAGCCGGCAGAGACCGCCCCCGGTGGTGCCGATCCAAAGGGAGCCGCTCCGGTCCTCCAGGACAGTGCGGGCGAAGTTGTGGGAGAGCCCTTCGCGGGTGGTGTAGGTGGTGAATTTTCCGTCCCGCAGCCGGCAGAGCCCTCCGCTGTAGGTGCCGATCCAGAGGCTCCCTTCCCGGTCCGACCACACCGCGCGCACGAAGTCGTTGGACAGCCCATCCCGGCTGGTGAAGGCGGTGAACTCTCCGTCTCGGAAGCGGGCGAGCCCTCCCCCGTAGGTGCCCACCCAGAGGCTGCCCTTGGCGTCCTCGTGGAGGGACCAGATGATGTTGCTGGGGAGGCCCTCGCGGGTGGTGAAGGTCTCGAGCCGGCCATCCTTCTGCCGGCAGAGCCCGCCCCCGTTCGTCCCGATCCAGAAAGCGCCGTCCCGGGCCCGGAGGAGGGCGAAGATGAAGTTGCTGGGAAGGCCGTCCTTGGTGGTTGTGGCCCGGAAGCGCTCCCCCTCCCGCCGTTCGAGCCCGCCTCCGTTGGTCCCGATCCAGAGCACCCCCGATTGATCCTCTCCGATCGCGCGCACCACCCCGTTGGTCAGGCCATCCCGGGCGGTGTAAGTGGTGAAGTGACCGTCCCGGAAGCGGCAGAGCCCGTCGTTGGTGCCGATCCAGAGGTTCCCCTCGTGGTCCTCATGCAGCGCGCGGACGATGTCGCTGGAGAGGCCGTCGGCGGCGGTGAAGGTGGTGAAGCGGCCGTCCTGGAAGCGAGAGAGGCCCCCCCCGTTGGTCCCGATCCAGAGCGCGCCCCGGCCGTCCTCGAGCAGAGCCTGGATGCCGTTGCTCCGCAGCTCGGGGGTGTTGGCGGTGTCAAAGACGGTGAAGCGGACCCCGTCGAAGCGACCGAGGCCGCCATAGGTGCCCAGCCACAGGTAGCCATCCCGGGTCTGCACGAGGGCGGTCACGGAGTTCTGGGGCAGGTCCTCGGCGGTGGTCCAGACGTCTAGCTTGAACTGGGTGAGGGCTTTCCGCGGGTCCAGGCCCTGGGCGTCCACTCCCGGGGAGACGAAGAGGAGAGCCCCCGCGGCCAGGACCGCGAGCGTGCCCTTGAGGCGCGGGGGCCGACGGGAACCCTTCGGGGCCATTGGTGGGCATTCTATGCCTCCTTTCGCCTGCGCGCAGTCTTGCCTTGGCCACGCCGGTCACGGATGCTAGAATCCGCGTCTCGGGCGCGTCCCGCCGGCCTCTCGCAAAGGAGATCCCATGCGAATCGGCGTCCTCCGCGGTCGCGAGAACTCCTTCCCCGACGCCTTCATCGCGAAGGTCAACTCCCTGGCCAAGGGCGTCACCGCCGAGTACATACACCTGGGCGGGACCAAGCTGAACGAGCCTGTGCCCTACCGGGTGGTGCTCGACCGGATGAGCCATGAGGTTCCCTACTACGCGGTCTATCTGAAGATGGCGGCCCTGCAGGGAACCTACTGTATCAACAACACATTCTGGCGCACCGCGGACGACAAGTTCTTCGGGTACGCGGCGGCAGAGAAGCTGGGCATCGCGGAACCGCGGACGGTGGTCCTGCCCAACCGCGCCTATGTGGAGGACGTGACCGCAGACAGCTTGCGCAACCTCTGGCCCACCGACTTCACCATGTACCTCGACTACGTCGGCTGCCCCTGCATCATGAAGCCCGCTTTCGGCGGGGGCTGGAAGAACGTGAACAAGATCAACTCCCTGGAGGAGCTGCTCCACCACTACAACACCTCGGGCACCTCGACCATGATGCTCCAGCAGTTCATCGAGTGGGACACCTACATCCGGATCCCCACCATCGGCCGGCGCTGGGCGCGGGCTATCCGCTACGACCCCGCGCCCGGGGGCCTGGGCGGCTACCACCAGGACTACGACATCCTTCCCCGCCCCCTGCGCGACAAAGCGGAGGAGCTCTCCCTGAAGTTCAACGAGGCCCTGGGCTACGACATGAACGCACTGGAGTTTGCGGTGAAGGACGGCCTCTTCTACGGGATCGACCTCACCAACTACACCCCGGACATGGACTACAAGAGCTTCAAGGACGCCCATTTCCCCTGGGCCGTCGAGAAGATGGCCGCCTTCGCCGTGGAGAAGGCTCTCTCCTCTGAGCCCACCCCCGCCCTCCCCGACTGGAGGGCGCTCTTCTTGAAGTAGGGCAGGTGCTTGCCGGGAAGGAGCCGATCGAGACCATGAGGCAGGAGCCGGGAGCGGAAGGGCTCCCCCTCGCCCGCCGCGACCTGTTAGTCCCCCGGAGCGGGGCCTCGAGAGCTTCCGCCCCCCGGCCTAGCGGGCGGGAGACGGAGGCCCGGGCGTGAAGCGGGAAGGGCACTTAAATCGACCGGGGGCAGGAGTACACACGGCGGATGAGGGGAGGTCAGGAGCCGTCCTGACCGCCACTCCCCTCCGGGACGACCCCAACCAGGACCTGGGCCTCGGGAGCCGGGTCGCCCAGAAGAGCCGCCAGCGCTTCCTCAACCGGGACGGCAGCTTCAACGTCAGCCGCCGGGGGCTCTCCCCCCTCCGCTCCCTGAGCCTCTACCACTGGGTTTTGAACGTCACCTGGACGCGCTTCTTCCTGCTCATCGCCCTCGGCTACTTCGCGGTCAACGCGTTCTTCGCAACCGGCTATTACCTTTGCGGGCCGGGGGCCCTGCTGGGCAGCGCCGGCGGCTCCCCAGCGGAGCGCTTCGCGGAGGCGTTCTTCTTCAGCGTGCAGACCTTGGCCACCATCGGCTACGGCCGGATGAGCCCGAGCGGGGTCCCCGCCAACCTGCTCGTGACTTTCGAGGCCCTGTTCGGGCTCATGGGCTTCGCCCTCGCCACCGGCCTCCTCTTCGCCCGCGTCTCCCGCCCCAGCGCGCAGATCCTCTTCAGCGAGAGCGCGGTGGTCGCCCCCTATCGCGACATCACCGCCTTCATGTTCCGGATCGTCAACGAGCGCAGCAACCAGCTCACCCAGGTGGAGGCCACGGTCAGCCTCGGCCTTTGGGAGCAGGTGGAGGGGGCGCCGGTCCGCAAATTCCACGAGCTGGCCCTGGAGCGCAAGCGGGTCGTGTTCATGCCCTTGCACTGGGTGATCGTTCACCCCATCAACGAGTCGAGCCCTCTCTACGGGATGAGCGCGCAGGAGTTCGCGGCCGCGGACGCCGAGGTCCTGATCCTGCTCACCGCGCTCGACGAGACCTTCTCCCAGACCGTGCATGCCCGCTCCTCCTACAAACCCCAAGAGGTGATCTGGGGGGCCAAGTTCGCCGACATGTTCCACGACTCGCCCGACGGCCGCGTCAGCATCGACGTGGCAAAGCTCCACCTGGTCGAGAAGGTCATCGAGAAGGCCTAGCCCGGCCGCCCGCCGTGCCCTGGCGGCTTTCTCACACCGTGGCCCGGCCCATGCCGAGCCGCTTGGCCCTCAACCAGCGAGACGCTCTCGCAACCAAGCGCTCAGAAGGTCGACCAGGGCGACGATGACGAGCATGGCAATGAGCACCGAGGCCGCTTCGCTCTGCTTGAAGAGGGACAGCGAGACGTAGAGCATCTGCCCCAGCCCGCCCGCTCCCACGAAGCCCAGCACGGTGGCCATGCGGATGTTGTTTTCCCAGCGATACAGCGTGTAGGAGCTGAACTGCGGCAGCGCCACGGGCAGGGTACCGTAGAGAAAGGAGGCTACCGCCGAGCCACCCGAGTCGCGCAACGCGGCCGTGGGACCCGGCGGCGAGTTCTCCAGGGTCTCCGCAAACAGACGGCCCAGCACGCCCGTGGTGTGAACGGCAAGGGCCAGGGTCCCCGCGAACGGCCCCACCCCTGCCGCCAGCACCATCAACACCGCCCACACCAGCTCTGGAATCGAGCGCAGCAAGTTGAGCCCAACGCGTGCCGGCCCCCGGGCCATCCGACCCAGTCGCCCCCCCGCGGGCAGGGCCGCGAGTACGCCGAAGACTGCCGCCAGAAGGGTGCCCACGGCGGAGATGGCCAGAGTCTGGAGGGAGCCCTTAAAGACCCTGGCCAAGAATGCCGGGGAGGTCTCGGGCGGAAAGAATGCGGCCACGAATTCCAGCATCCGGCGCTGCCCTTCGCCGCTCGTCAGCCCGGAGAGATCGAGACCGAGGTACGCGAAGCTCGCCACCGCCGCCGCACAGAGTCCGGCCAGCAGCAGCCAAGGCATGAAGTTCATACCAACATCCGCCGCATCGCCGCGCTTAGGCCGTCCGCCACCAGGACGAGGAGGAAGAAGACCAGGAGGATGGTGCTGACTTCGCCCCCCGAGAGCATGCGCATCGAAAGCTCGAGCTGCTGTCCGAGGCCACCCGCGCCCACGAAGCCCATGACGGCGGAGGCGCGCACCGCGCACTCCCAGCGGTAGATGCTGTAGGAGACGAACTCGGGTAGGGCGAGGGGAAAGGTGCCGTAGAAAAAGGCGCTGAGGCGGCCGCTGCCCGCTTCGAGGATCGCGCGTGTGGGGAGCCCGTCCACGGACTCGAAGATCTCGTGGTAGACCTTGCCCAGCATGCCGCCGTAGTTGATGGCGATCGCCAGCACGGCCGCCGCGGGCCCGAGGCCGAGGGCGCGCACCAGCAGCAGGGCCCACACGATCTCGGGGACGCTGCGGAGCAGGAGCAGGACCCCGCGCGCCGGCATGCGCCCGCCGGCGGCCAGCCGGTGGCCGCGGGTCGGCCCGATGGCGGAGATCGACAGCCGGCGCGTGACTATGAGGGCCAAGGGAAAGCCGATGAGCACCGCGAGCGCGCTGCCCGCGGTCGCCATGGCCAGCGTCTCCAGGGTGGACTTCCCCACCAGCCGTAGGAACTCCCGGGAAGTCTCGAGGGGAAAGAAGCTGCGGAGGAAACGCACCGTGACCTCGCTGCTCCGGGGGTCGAACAGCGTCGCGGGGCTGAACTCCGTGAGGCGAAGCCCCGGCCACAGCAACCCGATGGCGAGGAGACCGATGAAAAGGCGGGGCAGCGCCGCGGGGTCGCGGCGCTCAGCCGGAGGGGTGCTCATCGGTAGATGGGGTGGGGTTTGACGCCCCGCTCCGGCAGCTCGATCAAGCGATTGTCCTGAGTGGGGGGCACCGGAGATTCTGAGGCATACAGGTCGGTGAGCAGCGCGGTGGTGACGCTCGCGCGGGGAAGGTCGAAGGCGATGGTACCGTTCCGCACCCCCACAATGCGCGGGAACCAGGTCAGGGCGAGATCCACGGCGTGAAGGCTGGCCACCAGAGTCACGCCGCGCAGGGTCGCTTCTCGGTTCAACTCGCCGATCACCCGGTCGGCAAGTTGCGGATCGAGGGAGGAGACGGGCTCGTCGGCAAGCATCAATTGGGGCCGCTGGTACAGCACCCGGGCCACACCGACCCGTTGCAGCTGCCCGCCGGAAAGGCGGCCGCACCGGTCGAACAAGCGATCCGCCACCTCGAGCCGGGTGAGGGTATCCCGCACCCCGGGAATGTCCAGCGGATAGAGGAGCGAAGCTAGGCTCTTCCAGAGCGGCCAGACGCCCAGGCGCCCGGCCAGAACCGCCGTGACCACTCGTTGTCGGGGGGGCAGCGGCGGAGACTGGTGGATGAGGCCAATGCGCGCACGCAGGAAGCGCAGGGCCGCCCGCGATAGACCCCAGGGGTCGGCGCCGTCAAGCTCCACGGTGCCCGAAGTTGGCCGGATCGACGAGGCAATGACGCGAAGCAGGCTCGTCTTGCCTGCCCCCGACGGGCCGATAATGGCCACCCGCTCCCCGTACTCGATGGCAAGGCTCAGCCCGGCGAGGGCGCGATGGTCGCCGGGCAGCGTGAGCGTCAGCCCGTCAATGAGGACTTTCACTGGCGCTCAAGGGCGGCGAGGGAGGGGCGAGTCTGCCCTCTATTTGAGGAGCCCGGATGCACGGGCCGCCTCTTCGATGCCCTTGTAGTTCTCCGCCTTGGTCGGGATGAAGCGGCTCGCACGCTGGAGCTGCAGGATCTCCTTGTGCGCGGGATTGCTTGGATCAAGCTTCAAGAAGGCATCGGTAAGCTTCTTGACCAGCTTGGGGTCGAGGTCGCCGCGAACGGTCCAATTGTAGTCGTAGTAGGGGGGCGTGGTAGCGATGACCTTCACCTTGCTGATATCGACCTTCTTCTGCTCGACAAGCCTGTCCCAAACGGACGCGTTGAGCACGCCCGCTTGGACGCGGCCCGACTCCACCCAGGCCGCCGTCGCGTCGTGGGCCCCCGAGAAGGCGACGCTCTTGAAGTCCTTGTCCGGATCGATTTTCTCCTGAAGCAGGAAATAGCGGGGCATCAGGTGCCCGGACGTCGAGGAGACGGAGCCGAAGGCAAAGGTCTTGCCCTTCAGATCGGCAAGCCTGTTGATGCCGCTGTCCTGCGCGGTGATGAAACGGCTGGTGAACTTCTCGTCCTCCGCCCGCTGGACGATGGGGATGGCGGTGCCGGTCTTGAGCCTCGCCTGCACGAAGGTAAACCCGCCCAGCCAGGCCAAATCGAGCTTGTTGGCCGCCAAGCTCTCGACCACGGCCGCGTAGTCGGTCACGGGGAAGAATTCCACCGGAATGCCGATCTCCGCCTCGAGATACTTGCCGAGGGGCGCGAACTTGCGCAGGAGTTCGGTGGGCGCCTCGTCGGGAATGGCAGACACCCTGAGAACGTCGGCGGCGGAAGCCGTCAACGGCCACAGGAGCAGGGTCGCCAGCAAGGCTCGCACACAGAGCATGGTCAGTTCCGCAGAAAGAGGCCCAGAGGGCTCGTTTGGATCGGTACGGGCCGGGGCCCGCGTGTCTCACCCAATCTCATCGTGGGCGGTTAACGGTCGACGCGACAGGGATGCGCCAATACCGGGCAAGCCTACCTGATCAGGGGTGAGCATACCAGCGAGCATGAGAATTAAATCGCCGTAAGCGCACAGTTGTACCCGCAATCGCGGAACCGAAGCCTCGCGGCCTTCATGAGCGGTTACATCATGATCAGCGAGGGGGCGATCGCCGAGGACCCCCGGCTGGCCCATCAGATCCTTGACCGAACGCGATCCTTGTCGCCGTCGCTTCTGGATCTAGGGCCCGGCCCAGGGGTCGAGAACTCGTTGTCGGGAAGACATCGTCGTTGAGACGCGCGGCGAGGCGGGGTTGGACCGGGCCGGGCAAGCCTGCGAGAGGCGGCCCTGCGTGCTCGACCTCGGGAATGTGATGGTGGGCGGCAACGATGTGCTGGCGGAAGGCACCCTGGGCCGCCTCTCCCACCCGGTCGAGACGGTCGTCGAGAAGACTTGAGCACACCCGCAATTCCGCCCTTGCCGTCGTCAATGGGCCCTGCCGCCTGGCGGGCCACCCGTCATTACCTCATCAAACACTTGAAGTCGTTCCCTGGCCGTAGCCCTTAGGCAAAAGACGCAGTCTCTGAGTTCATGTAAAGATCTTGATCGTTTTGTGACTCACGTCACGGCCGTGCCCGTTCAGGAAATTGTAGTGTTCCGCCCAACCCGCGTTGTCTCCGGGTGGATCGGACCGTCCCGACACCCATGCGGACGGGCACCGGGCGAGAGAATCTCCGCTCCTGCTGGGCCGCGGAAGGGGCGTTGCGCCACCGCTTCGCAGAAAGGACCCCATGAGACACAGGAGGCTCGGCCCGCCCTACGAGTCCTCCCCGCATGAGATCCCGCCAGGCTCTCAAAAGACCTGGCTCAAAGACGTGCGGTCCGGGGCCCAAAGGCTCTTCGGCACCGCCGGAGCGGGCCCGTTATCGTGCCGGGAATCACTGGAGGCCGCGGCAGCCCCTTGTATAACCCCGTTCGTGCCGCCCGTCTCTCGCCGGCTCCAGTTCGTGAACCCTGGGTCGCAAACCCTGCCCCTCAGGACCATGCGGTCATAGGTCACGGTTCGAGTGGCGATCCCGATCCAAGTCTTGAGTGCGCATCCTCTCCTCACGCGTGCCGTGGAGGAGGTGGTATCCGGCATGAAGGACGTGCCTGTTCACATGTTGCCTTCAGCAGTGCACGAGGCCGAGGTCGTCAGAGCGCCCCGCCCCTCACGGCTCCTTCTCCTAGACGCATGCTCATTGAAGGCGGACTTGGGGCCTCTCGCGGGCCGGTTTCGCGCGCAGTTGCCGGGCAGCAAGTTTCTGGCGCTTCTTTCGCCGGGAGACTGTAGCCTCGCGGAGAAGATGCGGCTTTTCTTTTGGGGCATCGATGGCTTCGTGGAACTGCACGAGGCGTGGCAGAGGGAACTGTCCCAGGCCATGCGGAAGATCCTCCGGGGAGAAGTCTGGGTGCCCCGCGCGGTCATGTTGGCATTCATCAAGACCACCAAGGCGCTGCTGAACGCCCCCTTGCTGTCCGGTCACTCTCTCACGGCCCGGGAGGGACAGGTGCTTTGGCTTCTGATGCGTCATTTGTCGAACAAGGAGATTTCCAGTGCCCTGGGCATCTCGGAACGCACGGCTAAGTTTCACGTCTCAAATGTTCTCAGCAAGCTGCAGATCGATGACCGGCGCGGTCTTTCTCCCGACAAACTCGCGCTGAAGGGCGAGGGGTTCGCGGCCGAAGACTGACCCAATGGCCGGCCTTGGCCCAAGGGCAGGGCCTGCGGGGGCGTGGATTCCCGCGGCCCGAGGCTAACGCCCCCACCCACCCTCGTGGCTCGTACCCGCGGCCGCACGTCCACTTCCAGTGACGCGCGCCATCGACAGAAGCGCGGGCCATCCCCGACGGGGCCCATGGTCTGCTATGGGCAAGCCCGCCGATCGCGGATCTCTAGCGATCCGGGTCCATGACCAGCGCGGGTTCCCGCGAGGGAGAAAGAGCCGGGCGCTCGCGGGTCGTCGCTCCCGCGCTCTCCTTCAGAAGGGTCTCAATGAGATCGCGCAAGTGGCTCTCGTCTTCCAAGGCCGATTCACGCACCGGCCGACTCTGGGCCCGTATGGTCCCCTTGCGATCGATGACAACAATCTGGGGCACCATGACCCGCTCCGCCGCGGTGCGACCCAAGTAGCTATCGACAGCGGCGGCGGTGCTGTAGCCGATGGGATAGGTGGCTCCAACGCGCAGCGCAAAGTCCGTAGCTTTCTTCCCGCTAATGCCGTTGTCGAAGGCCACGCCGACGGGCTGAAAGCCACGGGGACCCAACTCCTTGTGGAGCTTAGCTAGCAGTTGTGACACGCGGGCGCAGTGTGGGCAGTCGACGAGTACGAACTCCAGCACCACCACCTTGCCCTTCCAACGGGACAGCAGCGTCTGCCCCCCGGTGGGTTCCACGATCGCAAAGTCCTGTGATGTGCGGGGCACGGGTGCGGTGGCAGACGCCCCCGACGCAAGGGCCACGAGAGCGATCGAAAGGCCAAGCCTCCGGACGGGTTCAGTCATCATCGACCTCGGGTCTCCGGCACATCGCGATCGCGTCGCGGGGCGGAGCGTCGTGCGCTTCGCCCAAGCCACGGCGCCCTTGGTCAGGCGCGCTTCCATTTCTCGCAGATGTGCCCAATCTCGGCGGCCGCCGCCCGGGCGGCCTCCTCCGCGCTCAGTCCGCCCCTCACCACTCCGAGGAACATCCTCGGGATGACAAACGTGTTGAACACCTCCATGGCTACGGGATTGGCGTATCCCGGTAAGCCCAGATTGTGGGTCCAATGCAGGGCATCCTTCAGCTCCTTGTACTTTCCGGGAGGGTCGGCCTTGGGATCGCTCTCCAGGCGGACGATGAGGTTGGGAAGGGTCTTCTGAAAGATCGGAAGGTTGCAGCCCTCGGACTTGTCGTAGATGGTCTTAGAGCTGTCAATCAGGTCGACCAGGAATTGTTGGGCCCCGCCCTTATTCTCGGCAAAGTTCCACACGCCGGAGCAGCTGGTGACGTGCGGAAGCCCGAGAACGCCGGCTCCGCCGGAGCCGAGAAGGGGCGGGCTAAGCCGGAGGACCTTGGCGACGTCGGGGACCTTGTTTTCCGCTGTCCGCAGAAGGCTGATGCTGTTGATGGTGCAGGAGGCTTTCTTGGCGAGGACGGCCTGAACGTTGGCGGAAGGGCCCCAAGTGAGCTGCTCGGGAGCCCCCGTCTCCCGGTGAAGAGCCTTGACATAGTCCAATGCGGCGACGGTGCGATGGGTCTTGTCGATGACGGTATTCCCGTCTACGTCCAAGATGCGGCTGTTGAATGCGAACAGGAGACTGTGCAAGGCGACGTTGCTCTCGAGGCTGGGGGTCAGGGGCAGGCCCGTGGGAATGCCCAGCTTGTCTCGCAGCCTTTTTCCACCGCTGCGCAAGCCATCGTAGTGAATGGGCCCGAGGGGAATGTCGACTGCTCGCCAGTAGTCTTCCAAATATTGGAAAGGGGCCGGAATCCAGGAGTCGGCGAAGGCAAAATATCTCCCGGTCGCGGGATCGTAGGTCGACCGGTGTCCGAGCCGGTCGACATTCCCGTACTTGGAGGCGATCCTCTCGTAGATCTCCGTGTGGTCGATCAGCTGTCGCTGAAACTCGGCCGGCGGCCAGGGAAACATGAACAGGTCGTGGCCACTGCCGCCCTTCGCCTCCGCCATCGCGGTCGCGTGGACCTCTTCCACGTGAACGCGATCCACGATGACGGTGGTATCGTGCTGAAGGCCCCATTCGCTGGCCATCTCGTCGAACCACACGTCGAACTCTGGCAGAAAATGCGCCCACTTCGCGACCCTCAAGGTCTTCCCGTTGGCTCTGGCGCGGCCAGGAAAGGCAAAGAAAGGCCCCATGGCCGCGGCCCCCGCTACGAGCCGGATGAAATCGCGGCGGGATCCCGGAGGTTTCGGCGGACCGGGCATCGGGGCGGTCGTCTTTACCATGAGACGCAGCTACCCCTAGCAGGGCCTTGACCCTGCCAGGGGCAATGAGTCCCCTCCTACCTAGATCCCTTAGCGGAGAGTCTCGATGTCGACGCCCTCGTTTCGCCGGCCTGCGCGGCCGCGGCCTGGAACGAAGTGAGCTCGCTGCAGAATGCTCCTCCAAACTTCAGGCACAGGAAGTTGGCCGTGATCGCAAGATCGAGCGGGGCCCCATTGGGTTTCCGGACTTGGTCCAAGAAGGCATCCCCCGCGATTCCTCCGTTTCGCGGATCCGGGATGGCAGGGCAGACCAGCCATATGGCTCCTCCATCGGCGCCCCCGGGATCCTCCTTGCCCTCGGCACCGCATCCGTTGGCCTCGAGTTGGTTGTTGAGCTCGTCCGCGGTCTTGATGATGGGGGTTCCATCCAGGCTCAACCCATTCTTCTTGCCCAGCGCTTGGAGGATCGGTCCACACGTCGGGCCCGGGTTGGCGGGGTCGACGGTGTACCAGAAGTAGGTGATGATCCACATCCCTAGGAGATCGTCGCAGAAATAGCCGAACGGGCTATTGCTCGGGGGATTGCCCAATGGATTGTTGTTGTCGCTGCCGTCGATGGCACTGCGATTGGTGGCAAAACGCCAGTCCTGACGGAGTTGGGGCGTGGCGACGCTGGTCACGGGAAAGCACGGCGTCGCACCCGTGCCCATGGTGCCGCAGGGCGTAAGGGCAAAAGTACCATCGGGCAGCCTCTGCTTGAGCGCAGCATAGGCCTCGAAGTTGCTCACCACGTCCACCATTTGGATGTTGCGGGGGTTGGCCACGCCGGTGAAGACATTCTGGTTGGTCAGGAAAGCTAGGATGGAGATGAAATCGGTCGGGGATCCGGTGCCATCATCCACGTAACCCCCCGTAGTGGCCAGAATGCGCACGTTCCTCCGCGTAGGATCGTTGCTCGTGCAGGTGCGGTCGTTGACCCAGTTGACCTGGTTTGGTCCCGCGGGAGGGCCCGTCAGTCGGAAGGTGCCGAAGCGTCCGGCCACGGACTGGTTGAGCTGGGCCACACTAATGCCGTTCGCAGTGTAGAAGTTGTCGTTGAAATCGCAGGGCGGTGGGTTGAAGCGGTCGTCGGCCTGCCAACCGCTCGCCCCTTGAGTCGCGAGGGTAGAGGCCGCCCATAGCAGCACGAGGGTGGCCTTGAGCCTCCAGACAGCGTGGTTCCTAATGCCTGTCATCATTTGATCCCTCCTCCGAGGCGTGCCCGCGGCCGCTCGGCCAGGGCCCGGACTCTCGAAGACTCCGCAACCAGAGGTCCTGGGCTCGCCCTTCACGGTGCTTGCACTCGATTCGTGTCGGGGTGGACCATCCAGGAAATGGATTCCGCGACAAACGGCGGATGGGCCATCCCGGGGCAGGCGCCCCACAACATCAGAGGTTCATTGCCGTAGCGGACGTTCCCGATGTGCTGCGTCTTATCCTTGTCGATGGCCGGGTCGGGATAGGAGAACCCGATTGCTTTCCGAAGGCTCTCTATGTCGTCCGGCTTGCCCGTTAGGAACGTCCAACCGGGCCGGGCGCCGAAGCTCGCGCGGTAGCGTTTGATTGCGTCGACGGTGTCCTCTTCCGGCTTGAGCGTGAACGAGTACATGAATACTTCTTTGCCTACCTGGTCTCCGAGCAGCTTCTGGACCTTGGCCAGATTCGCGCTCACCGTCGGACAGATCCCGTCACAACGGGTGTAGAAGAAATTGAGGGTAACGACCTTGTCCTTGACCAGATCATCGTAGAAACGCACCGTCTGCCCCTCGTGCGTGGTCAGGGGAACGTTCGGCAAGTGGAGCTCCTGTATGCGCCTCCGCCCATACTCCGCGGTTGCCGCGGCGAAGGCGGGGGCGCCATGGGTTGTTCGCGGCAGGAGCGCGGCAACCGGCGTCATCGCCGCCATCCCCAGCAGGTTTCGCCTTGACAAGCTTGTCATGACCAACTCCTTACCTGCGCCCTTCGCGCAACGGCCGCGGCGAGCGTGGCTTTCCAACTCGCCGCTACGGGACCAGGACTTCGTCTCCCTCCGGCTGAACGTGCCAAAGCGCCATCATGGCGTGGTCTTCATGGACAACGTTGTGGCAGTGAATCGGGTATTTGCCCAGCCAATCGCGGAAGCGGAAGAAGAGCTGCACGCGCTCGTTCGGACGCAACTGCGTCACGTCCTTGCGGGAACGCTCGACGGCCGGTATCCGGCGGTCGCGGTTGCGCGAGAGGATCTGGTGTTCCTCCAGATGGATATGCACGGGGTGGGTCCAATCGCCGGTCAGGTTGGTGAGGAGCCACTGTTCCGAGCTGTTCTGCTGGACCGTGAACCGGAATTGGTTGCAGTCCATGAACTGCCCGTTGATGGACCACTGGCCATTCAGGCGGTCGAACTTGAAGGTGCGGACGACCCTCGGCTCTACCGCCGTGCTCGGGAGCTGATAGAAGGACGGATTGGTGGCGGGATCCACACTGTCGTCCCGGACCGCGCTTCCGCTCACCCGGAACTGCAAGAGCAGATTTCCCTGGCCCGGCGACAGAATCTGATTGATGGTCGTGCCCAAGACTTGGGTACATTCCCGGGAGGTGCCGTTTGGCCCGAAGTTGTCCACCGGGCCTTGACCATTGAGCTGGTTCAAGCGGTTCTCCAGATAGATGGTCTTGCCGGCAAACTTGCTGAAGTCGATGATGATGTCCACGCGCTCGGCGACACCGATGCGCACGCTCTGCGCCTGGACCGGGTTTGGCAGAAGATTGCCGTCATTGGCGATCACGAAGAACGGATTGACGGTGGAGAGGTTGTTGAGGTCGGTCAGGAAGAATTCATAGAACCGCGAGGGACCTGTGTCGAGGAGCCGGAAGCGGTATCGGCGCGGCTCAACCTCGAGGAACGGCTGGATCTTCCCGTTCACCAGGAACTTGTCGCCCAGGATCCCGTCGAGATTGAACAGATCGAAGGCCAGAAGGCCAGTCGTCGGATCGTAGACCTTGTCCGCGAAGACCAGCGGGATATCGTGCTGCGGGAAATCGGGAAGACGGAACCCGGTGTCGTCACTGCCCGTATCGAACTGATTGAACAGGCAATAGAACCCCACCAGACCCTTGTAGGTGTTCTGGGAAGTGAAGTCGACGCGGTGATCGTGGTACCACAAGGTACTCAAGGACTCGTTGATGTCACCCTCGGGTTGGTGGTCGGAGTTGAACCCGGCTAGGACGTTCGGATAGTACTGGTCACAGAAGTGCCCAGGGCTGTAGAAGTCACAGGGGTTGCCGTCACTCTCCGATGGATTGTGGGCGTTGTGAAGATGGGTCGTGACCGACGGTATCCCAAAGCCACCGTTCTGGCTCGCGGGGGGAAGGGCATTGATGTTCCGCGTGAGCTGCGGTTTCCCGTATTGAGCCCGATAAGTTGGGCCGGGGCTCGTGCTGTGCACGCCGTCGCTGAAGCCCCAGATGGCTTGCGGCGGAAGGTCCGGCGACTGCACGGCTTGAATCACCTGCTGGGTGAATCTGTACAGTGCGGATGGTACGACCGGGAAGCGGCTGCCATCGAGTTGGGGGGCTTGGTGGCAAGCCGCGCGAACCTCGCCCGCCCCCGTGTTCGGGCAGAGGGTAGGCGTCGGACTCAGGAATGGAACCGTCTGCGCGACGGGCATGATGGGAAGAGGCTCGATGAACGGCCTCGTCGGTGGACTGGCCGGCTGGTTGTTGGGCAGACAGTTTTGGTTGGTCCCGCCGTTGACGGTCTGGGCATACGCGCGGGAACTCAAGCCGCTCTTGGCCACCAGCATCCCCCCCGCGGTGAGAAGCCCCATCTTAAAAAGCTCGCGCCTGCTCGTGAGCCCGGCCGCAATCAGCTCACGGCGGTTCTTCGCCGCGTTGAGCATCTCGCGGTAGCGCGCTCCGGAGACCCTCTCGCCGAATACGTTGAAGTACATGCCATCACCTCCAAGCTAAGGGGAGCTGCTTGATCGGCGCTTCGTCCGGCGGCGGGGCGAGGCAGGAGCATGGCTCGAGTACGGGTGACGCTGAACCGCACCTGGGAAGCCTGCTCGCAATGCTCATAAGCCCTCGCGTGCGTGTCTGAGGCGGAGCGAGTTTCGCTTGCGCGACCTGAGCGAGCTTGAAGGTAGCCCTGCGTGCTGCCGAGAGACAACGACCCCCGCGGAGATTCGTGGTGCAGGTTTTCCTGCCCCTGCCAGGGCATCTCCAGGACAGCAAAGAAAAAGCAAACTAGGCGGTTCGCTCGCCTAGTCCCATCTCTTCGCCGACCCTGCCGCCTGGAGGGCGCGGGGAAGCGCCCCCGCTCCCAAAGAGGTGGGAAAGGCCCGGTCCTTTTGCTCGGGCGGCGCCTGTGGCGTCAGGGCCCCGCCCGAGCGGGGCTCAAGAACTCGTCGCGGGGGAAAGCTCGTAGTTCAGGCCGCGCCGGGTGGTGGGATTAGACTGGGCCGGCCGCGCTTGGGAGAGGCGTTCCAGGATGCCCACCGCCACCTCCGGGGCAGCGAAGAGGCGCAGGGCGCGGCGGGGATCGACGCGGGCGCTCAGGAGGCCCCCGAGGTGGCTGCCGAGGCCGAGGCCGGCCCCATGAACGCGGCCACGATCAAGGCCCTGTGCAGGGCCAGGATCCGCTGCCAGACCACCCGGTAGACGAGGGCGGCGGCCCCGCTCAACAAGAAGGCCAGGCCGACGAGGGCCGTGCGCAAGGGTCCTAACCCACCGCGGGCGGGGACCATCCGTTGGGCCCAGTCATGCGTGCCTCCCGCCTCCCGGAGAGACGGTGATTCAGGCAATCATGCCCGCTAGGGCCACCTCCGCCTCGCGCCCCTTGTAGCTGGCCGGCGGCTCCAGGGGGGGATGGGTGAGGAAGGCGGTCACGATCTTGTCGAGGTAGTGGCGGAGGGGCTCGTGGCGGAAGCCCAACTCCTCCTTGGCCCGCGAGGGATCCAGGAAGGACATCCAGCGGCCGCTGAAAGGGGAGATCTCCACGGGGTCGAGGCCGGCCTCGCGTAGCCGGCCGGAGGAGACGGCGACCAGGCGGGCGGGCGCCCCGAGGACCTCCGCCGTCGTACCCACGAGTTCGGCCAGGGTCGGCGTCTCGTCCTGGGCCAGATTGAAGGCCCGGCCGAAGGTTGCCGGGTTGCCGAGCAGACGGAGGGTCTCGCGGGCGACGGCATCCCCGTAGACATGGCGGGTGGGCGTCTGGCCGCCGTCGGGGAGGAGCAGGGGGCCCCCGTCCAGGAGCCGCCAGAGGTAGCTCTCCAGGCGGCGGAAGTGGTCGCGCTCGCCATTCACCATGGGAATGCGCAGGCGCGTGGCCGGGAACCGGGAGCGGGCCCAGGCCTCGGCCAGCACCTCCTCCGCCCCCCGCTTCCCCATCCCATAGTCCCATTCCTTCCACTCCTCGGGGTCGGGGGGAGCGGGCATCGTGGGGCCGTCGTAGTCGCTCTCCCGCGCGGGGCGGGGGCAGGAGTCACGCACCAGGTAGACCTGGCCGGTGCTGATCATCACGTAGTGGCCCACGCGGCTCCCGCCCAGGACGTCCACCGCCTGCCGCGTGTCCTCCGCGCGATAGGCGGTGAAGTCGACCGCGGCGTCGAACTCGCGGCCGGCCAAGAGTCGCGCGAAATCGCCCGTGGTGCGGTCGCCGCGCAGCCGCTCCACGCGCGCCTGGAAGGGATCTCCGCGCTGGCCCCGGTTGAAAAGGGTGACCCGGCAGCCCGCGGCCAGGAGCCGCCACGTCAGCTGGTAGCCGACGAAGCGGGTCCCTCCCACCACCAAGACCTTCAGGGCAGCGTCTCCTGCTCAATGGCCCGGGTTTGTTCGCTTCGGAACTTCCGCAGGGCCCTCCTGAGCTCCGGCCGCCCGTTGGCAAGGATCGCCACCGCGAAGAGCGCCGCGTTGATCGCTCCCGCCTTGCCGATGGCCAGGGTCCCCACGGGAATGCCCCCCGGCATCTGCACCGTGGAGAGGAGGGAGTCGAGCCCCTTCAAGGCCGGGCTCTCCATGGGCACGCCTAGGACGGGGAGCAGGGTGTGGGCGGCCACCACTCCCGCCAGGTGAGCGGCGCCGCCCGCGGCGGCGATGATCACCTCCAGGCCCCGCTCCTCCGCCTTTCCGGCGTAATCCTGGGTCGCGGCGGGGGTGCGATGGGCGGAGAGAACCCGGCATTCGTGGGGGATGTCGAAGCGGGACAGGGTCTCGTCCGTGTGGCGCATGGTCTCCCAGTCGGACCGGCTCCCCATGATGACGCCGACCAGGGGCCCGCTCCCGGCGCTCTTCTTTCTCATGCTTCCTTTCTCATGCTTCCTTCCGTTTGCGGTTGATGTTGTAGACGCCCCGGCCCTCCGCCACCAGCACGCCTTCCTGGGTGAGGGTGACGCGAACGTGGCAGACGCGGTTGCCCTTGCGGACGAGCTCGGCCTCCGCGCGCAGGGGTCCGGAAAGACCGGCCGGTTCTAGGTAGTCGACCCGCAGATCCACGGTGGAGACGGACTCCCCCGGGCCGAGGGCGGACCAGGCGGCCACGCCGCCCGCGGTGTCGATGAGGCTGGAGAGCACGCCGCCGTGGAGCGCGGGCCGCCGGAAGTCCCCCACGAACTCCGGGCGTACGGGGAGAACAAGAACCGCCCGGCCCCGCTCCACCCGCTCCCCGCGGATGCCCAGGAACCTGTTGAAGGGGACCTGCTCCTCCATGATCTTGAGCACGTCGCGGGGGCCGAAGCTCATGGCCCCGCCACTCTAGAGGCCCGGCGGCGGTGGGTCAAACCGCGCCCGCACCCATGGCGTCGGGAGGGTCCTCCGGCATCTCCGCGCTGGTCAAGGCGTGTTGAACCGCCGCTGGATGGTTCAGGGTGTCGCGGTGGGCGAGGGCCTGGGACCCTCCGCATCCTTGATCTTCCGCTCGAGGGCCGCCTTCTGCCCCGGCCACCGCAGGTCGCCCAAGGCCGGTCGGGCCAGAGCGCTCCTCCAGTAGTCCAGGGCCTCGTCTCGCCGCCCACGCCGGGAGAGGACGTCGCCCATGTGATCGAGGATGGTCGCGCCCTCGTAGGTGGTGAGGGCCTTTGCGATGGCCCGCTCCGCCTCCTCCAAGCGGCCCAGGCGGAACAGGGCCCATCCCTGGCTGTCCAGGTAGGCGGGCGAGTCCGGCCGCGTCGAGAGGGCCCTGTTGATGAGCGCGAGCCCTTCCTCCACGCGTACGCCGCGGTCCGCATAGAGGTAGCCGAGATGGTTCTGGAGCACGGAGGAGTCTCCATGGCTCTTCAGTCCCGCGCGTAGCACCCCCTCCGCCTCCTCGAAGCGATCACGCGCATCGAGAAAACCCGCGAGGGAGGCGTAAGCCTCGGGGGCGTCCGGGCGGGTCGCGACCGCATCGCGCAGCACGGCCTCCGCCTTGTCCCAGCCTTGGTGCCGCTCGAAAAACCGCGCCGCCTCGACGCTGACCCGGAGGTTCTTGGGATTGGCCTGCCGGGCGGCCAGGATCGCCCGCTCTGCATCCGGCAGCCGCTCGTCCTTCTCGTAGAACTCAAGGAGCGCCCGCAATGCGTCCGGGTCGCTGCGAGTCCAGCCGAGGACCGCGTCCTCCGTCCGGCGGGCGTCGTCGGGCCGGCCCAGCTTCACCAGGACGCGGGCCTGGAGGAGGGCATGGGCGGGGCTCGAGAGGGTGAGGTCCGCCGCCTTCTTTGCGAGATCGAGCGCCTCCGGCAGGTCCTTGCCCGAGTTCAGGTCCATCCAGGCCAGATGCGCCAGCGCGGGGGGCCAGGCCGGGTTGATCGCGATGGCCCGCCGGAGCTCCTGCCGATGACGCTCGACGACCGCTTCTCCCTCCTCGGCCTCGGACGTGGCGTGATAGTAAAGGGCCAGGTAGTTTTGCGGAGAGAGCTCGGCCGCGCGGGCGAAGCAGGCCGTCGCCTCCCTCGAGCGCCGCTGGTGCCTCCGGAGGTGGCCCATCGCCTCCGGGGCCAGGCCCAAGCTCGGATCCAGGCGCTGCGCCTCGTCCAGGAGCGCTTCCGCTTCACGGCTTCGGCCCGTGCGCATGAGGAAGTCCCCCTTGAGGGCCGCCGATTCTGCCTCCGACATGGTCCAGACCTTGAAGGTGGCGGGAAGCAGGATGGCCTGGGTCCTCAGAGACGGAAACCGGAGCTGGCTTACGTAGGAGTAGAGGGCCGACTCGAGCGCGCCCAGATCACCGAAGGCCTCGCGGGTTGCGGTCTGCTCGTCCTCGCCCGCCTGCAGCCGTTTCACGAAGTCACTGAGGACGAACTTCTTCTGCTGCCGCTGCTCGATCATCATGTAGTGGGTGAGCGCCCAGGCCTGGGCGTAGAAAATCGACGTACGACTTGCCTCGTTGAAGTAATACGACGTCTTGTCGACGTCCAGGAACTCGCGGAGCGGGAGCAGCTTGGTCGCCCGCAGGCGCTGGATGTGGGCGGGCAGCGGCAGACCAAAGCGGATCTCCTTGTCATCTATCCGCGCGCTGCCGTAGAACTCGGCCAAGCCCTCGTTGAGCCAGACGGGCAGGTGCCGGAAGTTGAGCCGGGTCAACAGGTGCACGTATTCGTGGTAGATCACGTGGTAGGGTTGCGTCTCACCCACGCCCACCGCTCCCGCCCCCAGTTGGAGCGCGATGTAGTGCTTGTCCTCCTGGCTCACGAAGATGCCCGCGGGGTGCGGTCCACCCTTCCGCTCCCACGCACCGGGGACCAGCTGCCTCATCCCCCCTTCGTCCCTGACGGCGAGGATCAGGATGGGCTCGCCGGGGTCCACCCGGGCCTGGAAAACGGTCTGGAACAACCCCCGGATCTGCTCGAACTGGTGCGCCACCTCCAGGCCCTGCTTCTGACTCCCGTCGGTGGCTACGATGAAGTGCGGGCTCCTCACGCCCAGCCAGGGTGGGGGGCCCGACCATACCGGCGCCGCGCTGGCTAGAAGGGTGGCGGCGGCTATGGCTGTCGTTCGCATGGAGGCCTCTCGGGCGCGGGGTACCCCCAGGGCACGAGCGCGGAGCCGTATGCTTTGTGGAACCGAGGTTCAGTTGAACATAGGCAGGCCGCCGCACCCTGTCAAGGCCGCGCCTGGCTCCGTCCAGAGCCCGATCAGGCGCCGCGTCCGGGCGCCGTATTGAGTCCCAGGTTGGCGAGCCGAGCCGGGTTAACGGGCACCGGCGGGAGCTCGGCCACGCCCATCGCCCGCTCGGCTTGACCCTAGTCCGCCCCCTCCAGTCTAATAGCGGACTACCTCGCCGCCCGCGCGGCGAGGATGAGGAAGGAGCCGATGAGCCAGAGACGGGCCTGCATCACCGCCCTCGGACTCTACGTCCCCGAGCGGGTCATGACCAACGCGGACTTCGAGAAGATCGTGGACACCTCCGACGAATGGATCCGCTCCCGCACCGGGATCCAGGAGCGGCACGTGGTGGAGCCGGGCACCCCCACCAGCCACCTCGCCCTCCGCGCCGCCCGCGACGCTCTGGCCCGGCGGGGCGTTGAGCCGGGCGAGGTGGACCTCATCATCGTGGCCACCGTCACCCCCGACATGATCTTTCCCGCCACCGCCTGTCTGATCCAGGACAAGCTCAAGGCCACCCACGCCTGGGGCTTCGACGTCTCCGGAGCCTGCTCGGGCTTCCTCTACGCCCTCACCATGGGCGCCCAGTTCATCGAGACGGGGGCCCACAAGAAGGTCCTCGTCATCGGGGCGGATGTGATGACCTCCATCCTGAACTACCAGGACCGGGCCACGTGCGTGCTCTTCGGGGACGGGGCGGGGGCGGTGCTCCTGGAGGCGGGCGAGGACGGGTCCGGAATCCTCGACTTCCAGCACGAGGTCGACGGTTCCGGGGGCTGCTTCCTCTACATGCCCGCGGGGGGGAGCGCCCATCCCGCTTCGCACGAGACAGTGGACAAGAAGATGCACACCGTCCACCAGGAGGGCCAGCAGGTCTACAAGTACGCGGTGCGGAAGTTCCCCGAGGCCAGCCGGCGGGTGCTGGAGCGGAATGGCCTCACCGTGGACCAGGTGGACCTCTTCGTGGCCCACCAGGCCAACGCCCGTATCATCGAAGCCGCCCGGGAGCGGCTGGGCCTGCCGGAGGCGAAAGTGGTGAGGAACATCCACAAGTACGGCAACACCACCGCCGCCACCATCCCCCTGGCCCTGGGCACCGCCCTCGACGAGCGGCGCCTGCACCAGGGCGACCTGGTCCTGCTGGCCGCGGTGGGGGCGGGCTTCACGGTGGGGTCGGTTCTGCTGCGCTGGTCGGGAGTGGACTGGCCCTAGACCTTCCCGCCGCATGCCCACGATACTGATCACGGGAGCAAACCGCGGGCTGGGCTTGGAGTTCGTCCGCCAGTACGCGGCCGAGGGCTGGGAGGTGCACGCCTGCTGCCGGAGTCCGCAGGGGGCGGACGAGTTGCGCGCGCTTGCGGCGACGAGGGCTCGCTTCCGCGTGCATGCCCTGGACGTGGCCGACTTCCCCCAGATCGACGCGCTGGCCCACGACCTTGCCGGGACCGCCCTCGACGTCCTCCTTAACAACGCCGGGATCTTCGGGCCCCGGCTCCGGGCCGGGGGAGATCGGGGCCAGTTCTTCGGGGCCGTCGACTTTGAGGCCTGGGCCCAGGTGATGCGCGTGAACACCATGGCCCCCTTGAAGATGGCGGAGGCCTTCGTCGAGCACGTGTCGGCGAGCGAGCAGCAAAAGATCATCACCCTTGGAAGCTCGATGGGCTCCATCGCGGAGACCAGCGGAGGCTTCTACGCCTACCGCTCCAGCAAGGCGGCCGTGAACATGGTCATGGCCTCCCTGGCCCGGGACCTCGCGGGCCGGGGCATCAAGGTGGCGGTCCTCTGTCCGGGGTGGGTGCGAACGGACATGGGCGGCCCCGATGCCCCCGTGAACAAGGAGGACAGCGTCCGGGGCTTGCGTCGCCTCATCGCCGGCCTGACCGCGCAGCGGTCGGGGACCTTCACCCACTACGACGGCAGCGCGGTCGCTTGGTAGGCCTACTCTTCGACGAACTCGTGCTCGGACAGGCGCACGGTGAGGACGGGGCAGGGGGCCTTGCGCAGCACCCGCTCGGCGGTGGACCCGAAGAGGGCCTGGTCGAGGAGACCCTTGCCATGGGTGCCGAGCACGATCATGTCCACCGTCTCCTCGCGCGCGATGCGCAGGATCTCGGCGGAGGGCTTGCCCTGGATCACGCGCTCCCGGACCTCCGCCATCTTGGAGCGGACCTCGGCCGCCAGCTTGCCGAGCTCGATCTTGGCGTAGCCGGAGATCTCTTCGAAGACCTCGGCCATGGGCACGGGAAAGAGGTCGCTCGCGTAGCCCACGGTCAGGTTCTCCACCACGTGAAGGAGGATGATCTCCGCTTTGTACTCGCGGGCGAAGGAGACGGCGTAGGTCAGGGCGTGGCGCGCGCTCTCCGAGAAGTCGGTGGGAACCAGGATCCGTTTGAGGTTGATCATCCTTGGGGGGACTCCAACAAACGAGATTCTAGACCTCCGGGTTCTGGCGGTCGAGCCTTTTTTCCCCGCCTCCGCACCCACCTTGACCTGGCGCGCCCGGGGACGGAATAATCCCCCTAAAGGGGCGCGGGGCATGGCGGAGACGGAGAAACCGGCGGGCGGGCTCCGCAACGTGGTGGTGAGCGAGAGCCGCATCTCGTCCATCGACGGCGAGCGCGGGATCCTGGCCTACCGGGGCATCGACATCCACGCGCTCGCCGAGAGCTCCACCTTCGAAGAGGTGGTGTTTCTCCTCCACCGGGGCGTCCTCCCCCGCCCGGCCGAGCTCAAGGCCTTCACGGAGGCATTGGCCGCGGAGCGGGAGGTGCCTCCGCCCGTGGTCCGGGTCCTGCGCGACCTGCCCGCGGGAACCCATCCCATGACCGCCCTCCGCACCCTGGTCTCCGCCTTGGGCGCCCTCGACCCTGCGGCCGAGGACGACGGCGTGGCCGCGAGCGAAGCCAAGGCCCGGCGCCTCACCGCCCAGATGAGCACCCTGGTGGCCCTCATCGACCGCGTCCGCCGGGGCTCGGACCCCGTGGCCCCCGACCCCGCCCTCCCCCACGCCAGCAACTTCCTTTACATGCTCACCGGCCAGCGGCCCACCGCGACCGCGGCCCGCGCCCTGGACGTGGCCCTCGTCCTGCATGCCGACCACGAGTTCAACGCCTCCACGTTTGCCGCCCGGGTGGCGGCCTCGACCCTGGCCGACATGCATGGCGCCATCACCGCCGCCCTCGCCACCCTCAAGGGCCCGCTCCACGGGGGAGCCAACGAAGCGGTCATGCACATGCTGGAGACGGTGGGGACCCCCGATCGGGCGGAGGCCTTCCTGGCCGAGGCCTTCGCGGCCAAGCGGAAGATCATGGGGTTCGGCCACGCGGTCTACCGCACCGAGGACCCGCGGGCCACCCACCTCCGTCCCCTCGCCCGCGCCCTGGGCGAGGAGGCGGGGGACGGCCGCTGGTACGCCCTCTCCGAGAGGATCGAAGCGATCGTGCGCGCCCGCAAGGGGCTCAACACCAACGTGGACTTCTACTCCGCCTCCGCCTACCGCTCCCTCGGCATCCCCACCGACCTCTTCACCCCCGTCTTCGCGGTCTCGCGCATCTCGGGCTGGACCGCCCACGTGCTCGAGCAGCTCTCCAACAACAAGCTGATCCGCCCGGAGAGCGCCTACACCGGCCCCCGCAACGTCCCCTACCTCCCCCTCGACCAGCGGGGGTAGGCGGGAGGGGCCCGCGTTGACGCCCTCCGCGGGACGACCTATTCTTGATCTTCTGCGCTCTCATCCGGTCTGGGCATGAAACGCGAACCAATGGTCTTTGCGGTGGGGGGAATGCTCTTCGGCTTCGTTCTGGGCTACATGGTGGCGAACCTGGGGAGCAGCCCTGGCGACCCCCGGCCGGTCGCTCCTTCCATGGCCGGAGCGGCGGACCGCTCCCGCCCCCCCGCGAGCCCCCCCGCTCTCGATCCCAACGAGCTCAAGGCCCTGGAGTCCCTGGCCGCGCGCGAGAAGGGCAACTCCCAGGTGCGGGTGGAGCTCGGCAACCTGCTCATGGACCACTCCCGCTTCGATGAAGCCGCGCGCTACTACCGGGAGGCCCTGGCCCTGAACCCGGACCAGCCGGACGTCCGCGTGGACCTGGGGGCTTGCCTCGTCAACGGGGGCAAGCCAGCCGAGGGGCTCATGGAGTTCGAGAAGGCCCTCCAGAAGGACCCCGGCCACAAGAAAGCCCTCTTCAACAAGGGCATCGCCCTCATGGAGACGGGCCGGCCCCAGGAGGCGGTGGCCGTCTGGGAGAGCCTCTTGAAGCGCTTCCCCGACGACCCCCAGCTCCAGGGTCTGCGCAAGCAGATCGACCAGGTCCGGGCCGCCCGGAGGTCCTCTTGATCCGACTCTTGGCCATTCTGTTCCGCTTCCTGATGGCCCTTCTCTTGGTGCGGCTGGGCATGCGGGCGCTCTCCTCCTGGCTCGGTCCCCGGGGGGCCGCTCCCGGGCCCGGGAAACCCCCGCCCCCCGAGGATCTGGTGCGGGACCGGATCTGCAACACCTTCCTGCCCCGGAGCCGCGCGCTGCGGGCGGTGGTGGGCGGGCACGAGGAGTATTTCTGCTCGGCCGCCTGCCGCGACCGGGCCCTCCTCGCCGTCTCCCAAGCCTCGTGAGCGAGGGGGCGCGCATCCGGGCCGAGATCGTGGAGGTGGGGCGCCGGCTCTATGCGCGGGGGCTGATCTCGGGCAACGAGGGGAACATCTCCGTCCGCGAGGGGGACCATCTCTTCATCACCCCCGCCGGCGCCTGCAAGGGCTTCCTCACCCCCGAGGCCATCGTGCGGACCGACCTCGAGGGGCGGGCCGAGGGCAGAGGCCGCGCCTCCACCGAGGTCCTGATGCACACCGCCATCTACCGGCGCCGGGCCGACGCGGGAGCGGTGGTCCACGCCCACCCCCCGACCGCCACCGGCTTTGCGGTGGCGGGGATCCCCCTGGACCGCCCCCTGATCGCGGAGGCGGTCGTGACCCTGGGTCCGGTGCGGGTGATCCCCTACGCCACCCCCTCCACCCCGGAGCTGGCCGACAACGTGGGCCGGGCGGCCTGCGAGGGCCACGGCTTGCTCCTCGCCAACCACGGGGCGCTCACGGTGGGGGAGCACGTGTTCCGGGCCTGGGAGCGGATGGAGACCCTGGAGCAGCTGGCGCGGGTGGCCCTGGTGGCGCGCACCCTAGGCCAAGACAACCTGCTCCCCCCCGCCGACGTGGAGCGGCTGCGGGACCTTCGGGTGGCGGCCGGCTACCCGCCGCCCTCCTGCGTGGACTGCCCGTCCTGCGGCCACCCCGTGCCGGTGGGCACCGGCGAGAGCGTGGTCCTGTCGCGGGAGGCCCTGGTGCGGCTGGTGGCGGAGGCGGTGGAACGGTTCGCGGGCGCTTGACTTTTGAGGTGGGGCGCGGGAAAGCTTAGGCCGTCCGAGGGGAGGCAGCATGGGTGAAGCGCTGGGGATGATCGAGACGCGGGGCTTGGTGGCCATGATCGAGGCCGCCGACGCCATGGTGAAAGCGGCCAAGGTCACCCTCGTGGGCTACGAGAAGATCGGATCGGGATACGTCACCGCCCTCGTCCGCGGGGACGTGGCCGCGGTGAAGGCCGCCACCGACGCGGGGGCGGCGGCCGCCCGGCGGGTGGGCGAGCTCGTCTCCGTGCACGTGATCCCCCGGCCCCACACCAACCTGGAAGACGTCCTCCCCATCGGCAAGGCCGCCAAGTAAGCCCGGAGGCCCGGCATGATTCTGGCCCGGGTCGTCGGCACCGTCGTCGCCACGAGGAAGGACGAGCGCCTCTTGGGGGCGAAGCTTCTGGTGGTGCGTGCCCAAGACCCGCACGGCAAGGACGAAGCATCGTACCTGGTGGCGGTGGACACCGTGGACGCGGGCTTTAGGGACCGGGTCCTGATCGTGACTGGCTCCTCCGCCCGCATGGCCTCCGGCCTCAAGGACTGCCCCGTGGACGCCGCCATCGTGGGGGTGGTGGACGCGGTCGAGGTCAAGGAGTAGCGCGCGCATGTTCCTGGCCCGGGTTGTGGGCACGGTGGTGGCCAGCCGCAAAGACGAGGGCCTCCTCGGCACCAAACTGCTCGTGATCCAGCCCCTGCGCCCCGACCGCGCGGTCGCGGGCCCGCCCCTGGTGGCGGTGGACTCCGTGGGGGCGGGGGTCAGCGAGGAGGTCTTCTACGTGCGCGGCCGCGAGGCCTCCTTCCCCTTCCTGCCCGCGGAGGTCCCCACCGACGCCGCCATCATCGGCATCGTGGACCATTGGAACGTGGGCTGACATGCTCATCGCCCGGGTGTTGGGGAACGTGGTCTCGACCCAGAAGAACGGCAAGCTCGAGGGCTCCAAGCTGCTGCTCGTGCAGCCGCTCGACCTCGAAGGCCAGCCCCGCGGGACCCCCGTGCTGGCCATCGATGGGGTGGACGCCGGCCCCGGGGATCGTGTTCTCCTCGTGCAGGAGGGCCGGGCGGCGCAGCTCGTGCTCGGCCAGGGCACCGCCCCGGTGGACGCGGCCGTGGTCGGGGTCGTGGACACGGTGGAGCACCTGGACTAGGCCATGGACGACGAACGCATCCGACAACTCGCGGAGGAGGTGCTCCTCGACGTCCGGGGCGCGGTGCCCGGGCCGGGAGATGCCCCCAGCCTGGAGGCCCGGGTGGCGGCCTTGGAGGCGGCGGTGCGCGAGGGGGGAGCCGGCCGCGCGGCCGTGGTCGTGGCCCTGGTTCACCCCAGCCACTCCCTCCTCGGCGTCTCCGCCGGTGGGGACCGGTGCGTGATGGAGCCGGACAAACCCTGCGTGCAGAGCGGCATGTGCCGGACCCTCGGCCACTAGAGAAGCTCCCCCGCACCATCCTCCACGTCGACATGGACGCGTTCTATGCCGCGGTGGAGCAGCGGGACCGCCCCGAGCTGCGGGGGTTGCCCGTCATCGTGGGGGCCGACCCCATGGGAGGTCGGGGTCGCGGGGTCGTGTCCACCGCCTCCTACGAGGCGCGGCCCTTCGGGGTCGCGAGCGCCATGCCCATCTCCCAGGCCTACCGTCTCTGCCCCCGGGGCGTCTACCTTCCCGTAGACATGGAGAAGTACGCGCGCGTTTCCACAGAGATCATGGAGGTCCTCCGCCGATTCACGGATTGCGTGGAGCCGATCTCCATCGACGAGGCCTTCCTGGATGTGAGCCAGAGCCGGCGCGCCCTGGGCCCGGGGGAGGAGATCGCGCGCAAGCTCAAGGACGCGGTGCGACGGGAGACGGAGCTGACCGCGTCGGTGGGGGTGGCCTCCTCCAAGCTCGTGGCCAAGATCGCCTCCGACATGAGAAAGCCGGACGGCCTGGTGGTCGTGCCCCCCGCCCGAGAGGCGGAGTTCCTGGCCCCCCTCCCCGTCCGCAAGCTCTGGGGGGTTGGCCCCAAGATGGAGGAGCAGCTGCAGAAGGTGGGTATCGTCACCATCGGGGACCTTGCCGCCGCCGAAGCCCGCCTCTTGCAGCGGCGCCTGGGCACGCACGGCCACGACCTGCGCCTGCTGGCCCGGGGGATTGACGACCGCCCGGTGGTGGCTGACCCGGGCGAGGCCAAGAGTCTCGGCCAGGAGCACACCTTCGCCACCGACACCGCCGACCGTGAGGTCCTGCGGCGGACCCTCCTGGACCTGGCCGACGGCGTGGCCCGGCGGCTGCGGGGCCAGGGACTCCGCGGACGGACCCTCACCCTCAAGTACCGAGATGAGACCTTCCGGACCCTGACCCGGGCGGAAACGCTGGCCGAACCGACTGATTCGGGAAACGAGCTCTTCCGGGTGATCCGCCGGCTCTTCGATGGTGTCCACGGCTCCCGCAAGGTGCGCCTGCTCGGAGTCTACGCCTCCGGGTTCGGGGGCACCGCCTCCCAGCTCGACCTCTTCGCGCCGCCCGTTCTCCCCTCCGCCGCCGACCAGATCCGCGACCGCGTGGCCAACCGCTTCGGGGAGGGGACCCTCACCCGGGCCAGCCTGCTCCGCCCGAGCCCGCCCCTGCCCAAGCCGCCCCGCGGGCGCTGATCAGGCGAGATTAGAGAGCAGTGCCGCGGACGCTCGTCCCCACCCCTACGCCAGAATCAGGCGGTCACCGCGGTTCCATCGAACCTTGTGATCCTGAAGCCTGAGAACGTCTCGCCGTAGACCTCCTTTTGATCCCGGAGGATGCTCAGGGCGATGGCTTCTCCGAGTTTCAGACCATCAGAGTAGTCGGTTCGCCAGTGAACGCCCGCATGGTTGCGGGCAACTCCGACATTGGAGGCGAGTTTGTTGATTTCGCCGGTGACGTTGATCTGGTTCGCATCCGAACCCGCGTACGGAACCAGAGAGAGGCCGTCCTCGCTGGCCATCTGGATGGTGCCGCCGGTCAGGGTGTTGAATTGGACGTCCCCGTCTATTGCCACTTTCAGAATGGTTGCGCAGGCACCCGCGACAGAGCCATGGCCCTGTGCGTAGGAGGGATGCTGCGGGCATCCTTCCGGATAAGCCTGGGCAAGAAAGTACGTGCCGTACTGCGCGAGGGTCCGGGCAAGCGCGTTCGATTTGAGCACGTCGGTGTGTAGTGGATAGCTGGCCTGGCCGGTCTTATGGACGTGCACGAGCCCACCGTAGTCTTCCGGCCTTAGAGTGCGGTGCACAAACCACTTCGCGTACCACACCGCCTTGAGCGCGCGGTTTGCGGCTTCGGCCAGCAGGGTCAAGAAATGGGGCCCGCCAAAGGTCGCAAAGGACGACTGCTTCGAAAGGCCCGAGTAGGGATTGCCCAGGTTCGCGGGCGCCCCGTGGGTGAAGAGCCAAATTCCGGCGTTGTAGAACGCCTCGAAAACCTGGTCGGCGTGAACATACGCACTCAGATCACGCCCGTTCCGAATGTACCGGAGATCGGGATCGTTCTGGTTTTTGGCGAATGGTCCCTGGCCGTTGCGTGCCGCTAGCCACGCCGCCTGGGTAGTTAAGTAGTCTATTCCCGGAAGATAAGTCGTGATCTGCCCCCTGATGGGGATTTGCCCATAGTTAAAGGGCTTCAGGAGGAATTGTGAGACATAGGGCCCAATCACGTCGTCCCCAGTAAAACCCCGGAAAAGCGACTGCGCGGTGACGTCGCCGCCAGATCTCGGCCCCGCGAAGGCAGCAAGAGAGGACAGCTCGGCAGAGGCTGCCTGCGCCGTTGGATCACTGCCGTAATCGGTGAAATTCACGTCCCGACACAGGGCCATCCAGTAGAGTTCCACCATATCGTCGGCACGGGTCTGGCTGGCGACGGCGGGCGGGGGTCCGATGGCTAGTTGGTGGGAGTCCGTCCCTTCCAAGTCGAAGGCCAGGCCGGCCATAGGATTTACAAGCTTGACGTTTCCACCGAGGGGAACCTTCTCAAAGGCAGCCGCCGTACCATCGCCCGCCGCATCGAGGAGCTGCTCATAGGATTCCCGGTCTACTTCGCCGATCGAGTTGTGGGGCAATCCCTTGGAAAAATTCCCTAGGAAGTTGCGATAGCGCTTTTCATCTCCGTTTGGAACCTGGGGGGGAATCGGAAGTTCCCGTTCTTCCTCTGCGGCGCGCTCCCGAACCTCAAAGGATTCTCGGGCGCGCTCGTCCCCCCCCCGCGTCCTTTCTTGGGCGCCGACTGGTCTCGTTAAGGGGCCCAGTTCTACTGCGCTCGCGGCAAGAGTGGCCGCGGCCGCTCCCCGGATCTGGCCCAGAAACGCACGCCGGCTGGAGCCCGCGCAAGACTCAGCGGTGGAGACTTGGCCTTGATTCTTCGCGGCCCCGTTTCCGATTCTGAGATTGCTTGTCTTGTCCATGGAAGACGACTCCTTGAAAAGTGGAGGACCATCCCGCCGAGAGTGATTCATCGAGCCCTATCTGCGAGTGGGGTGGCCCCGCCAGCAACTCTCGACGACCTCGTTTCGCGCAGGAGTGTGACCGCATCGCCCGCCCCCGTCGGTGGCGTGCGTCACGTTCGGGTCCGAGAAGAGTCCGATGAGCCGCCCGGCAGGCTACCTTGAGGCCGGCCCGGCGCGGACCCGCCCCTCGTTTCCGCACCGGCCGACCGCCCGTATCGTGGGGAGCTCCAGCGAGTGATACCCTTGGCGCGCTCCATGAGGTGGCTGGCGCTACGACCCGGGCGTCCCCCGGTCGCTCGTCCCCTGTCCGGAGACGACCCTCCTGGAGCTCTTGGCGGAGACCGCCCTTCGGCGGCCCGACCACCCGTTCGTCGTTCTCAAGAGCGCTCGGCTGGGGCGGGCACGCTGGAGGGCCTCTCCGACGCCTTCGCGACCGCCCTTCTTAGCCTCGGGGTTCGCAAGGGCGATCGGGTGGCGGTCACCCCTTCAAAGCTTCCTCCCGGGGGGGTCGAGTTCCGGAAGGACCTCCAAGGCGATGGTGGGAAAGGTGCTGAGGTGCTCCTCCAGGAGGAGCGCGCGGGCCATTGACGGGAGGGGGTTGCCGGGCCCGGGCAAGGGCAACGATATACTGCTGACCCGTAGAAAGGAGCCTTGGTCTTGAAGCTCAAGAAATGGACCCACCCCGGGGGGGTGGCCCTGGCCCTGAGCGGCCTCGCCGCCCTCGCCCAGGCGCAGAACCCCAAAGCCGACCTCGTCCTCAAGAACGGCACCGTATACACCCTGGATGCGCAGAGGCCCAAGGCCCGGGCGGTGGCGATCGCCGGCAACCTCATTCGCGCCGTGGGCACGGACAAGGAGGTGGCGGCTCTGGTGGGCCCCACTACCCGGGTCATCGACCTCAAGGGCCAGACCGTGATCCCCGGCTTCAGCGACAGCCACGTCCACCTTCTCTCCGTCGGGGCCGCGCGCCTAGGCGTGGACCTCCAGGGGACCCGGAACTATCGGGAGGTCGTGGAGAGCGTAGCCGGGGCCGTGAAGGGCAAGAAGGCGGGGGACTGGATCCGCGGCCGGGGCTGGAACGAGGGCAAATGGACGGAGCCCAGCGTCCCCACCGTTCGCGGCTTTCCCACCCAAGACGCGCTCTCCGCCATCTCTCCCGACAACCCGGTCGTGCTCACGCGCGTCGACGGCCACGCAATGCTCGTGAACCGGAGAGTCCTGGAGCTGATGGGGATCACGCGGGAGACCCCCGCCCCGAAAGGGGGGGAGATCATCAAGGACGAGGCCGGCCGGCCCACTGGCATCTTGGTGGACCGGGCGCAGGAGCTGGTGCACATCCCCAAGCCCCCGCCGGAGGAGATGCGACGGGCCCTGCAGATTGCCCTCGAGGACTGCGTGAGGAAGGGGATCACCAGCCTGGCCGATGCCGGCGTGGACCTGGACACGGTAGCCCTCTACAAGGAAGCCGTGCAGCAGGGCAAGCTGCCCGTGCGCATCTACGTGATGTTGTCCGGCCTCGAGACCCTGCGCCGCGTCACGAAGCCCGAGATCAACTTGGGAGAGGGGCTGCTCACGATCCGGGCCGTCAAGCTCTACGCGGATGGGGCCATGGGCTCGCGCGGGGCAGCCCTCCTCGCCCCCTACAACGACGACCCCGGGAACTCCGGGTTCTTCACGACCCCCCCAGAGACCATCCTGGAGGCCTCGCGTTACGCCCTGGCCCACGGCTTCCAGGTCTGCACCCACGCCATCGGAGACCGAGCCAACCGGATGGTCCTCGACGTCTACGAGAAGGCCCTCAAAGAATTCCCCCAGGTCAAGGATCCGCGCTTCCGCGTCGAGCATGCGGAGATCCTGGACGCGGCCGAGGTCCCGCGCTTTGGTCGTCTGGGCGTGATCGCCTCCGTCCAGGGAATTTTCTGCCCGTCGGACGGGCCCTGGGCGGAGAGCCGCCTGGGCCGCGCCCGGGTCCAGGACGAGCTCTACGTCTGGCGGAAGCTCCTCAAGGCGGGGGCCCGCCTCATCAACGGCACCGACGCCCCCGTGGAGGACCTGAGCGCGATCCAGAACTTCCACGCCTCCGTCACCCGCCAGGACGCGACCGGGAACCCGCCCGGGGGGTTCAACCCGGAACAGCGCATGACCCGCGAGGAGGCGCTCCGCTCCTACACCCTGGACGCGGCCTACGGCGCCTTTGCGGAGGAGACGCGGGGCTCCATCCAGCCCGGGAAGCTCGCCGACCTCGTGGTGCTGTCGAAGGACATCATGACCGTCCCCGACGGGGAGATCATGAAGACCGAGGTCATCTATACGATCGTGGACGGGAAAATACGTCTCGAGAAGACCACCCCCGCCCGTTGAGGGCTAGCGGGCTCGCGGCCGACTCACGAGGTTGGCCAGGATCCGGTAGGCCCCGGGCGTCCCCGCCGTGAGCTGCCGGAAGAGGCCGAGGCCCACGTAGGTCCAGGTCCCCCGGCCGACCCTCGCCTCCACCAGGATGCCCTTCTTCTCCCCCGGGTTCAGAGGGAAGGGATCG
This sequence comes from Vicinamibacteria bacterium, assembly GCA_035570235.1. Classification (NCBI taxonomy): domain Bacteria; kingdom Pseudomonadati; phylum Acidobacteriota; class Vicinamibacteria; species Vicinamibacteria bacterium. The sequence goes on from DATMML010000019.1 coordinate 37,038, forward strand.
GTGGCGGCCAGGAGCTCGAGGTAGCGGGGATCGCGGGCCTCCAGGAACTGGATGCCGCGCTCCTGCACCCAGCCCTCCCAGTCCCGCGCCCCGATGCGGTTGGGAGTGGTGAGGAGCCAGTGCTCGGGGACCAGGACCTTCATCGGTGCCGTCTCGTCCGTGATCCGATTGGACGTGACGTGGGCGGGATAGGGCACGTAGGGGCTGTCCGCCACCGGCTGGCCCGCGGCCGGGGGCCGCGCGCCGGGAAGGGAGTTGAAGGAAGCGCGGTTGTACTGCACGACCAGGTGCCCTCCCCCCTCCACATAGGCCATCAGCCGATGGTTGTAGGCCTTGAGGTCCTCGCGCACCTCGTAGGCCCGGATGCCGGCCACGATCGTGGTGTAGGTCGAGAGGTCGGCATAGGCCAGGTCGTCGGGGCCGAGGAGGCTCACGGGCACGCCGAGCTGGCGCAGGGCGTCGGGCCCGGCATCGCCAGGGCCCAGCACGTACCCCACGCTCGCGCCGGGCAGGGTGCGGACGTCGAGGCCCAGGACCCGGGCGGCCGCGGGACGCACGAGGTGCCGCTCCTGGATGTGGTCGTAGGCCACGACCTGGATGCCCTCCCGGAACTCCTGCCCCCCCCGGACGGCCACCGCCTTGAGCGCGACCTCGCCCTCTTTGAGGCCGGGGGGGGGACTCACGAAGAAGCGGGCCGCGATCTCCTCGCCCTCGTAGCGGAAGTCGAGCGGGGCCTCGGGAGGCTGGATCGCGAATCCCGCAGGGCCCTCCAGCCGCACCTTGACCGCGGCTGCTCCCTTGTCGTTGTTCCGCACGGAGACGCGGAACTCGCGGCGGGGCGTGGTCCCCACGGGAAGGATCGCGATCTCGGGGGAGAGCCGCACGGAGAGCGCGGGCACGACCTCGAGCACGTGCTGCTTCTCGCCTCCCACGAACGGCCCCTCGTAGCGCCACAGGGCGGCCGTCTCCAGGCGGCCAGAGACGCCGGCGACCCCGTAGCGGAGCGAGGCCGTGACGTCGGGAGGGCTCCAGGGCTGCGTCTCGTCCGCGGGAACGTCCAGATCCAGCCGGTCCCCTTGCGGCCGGCGATGCCAATAGGGCTGGGAGTAGCGTGCTCTCTCCCCCACCGTGACCGCGAAGGCCAGGCGGAGGCCCTCTCTTCCCGGCAAGACCGGCGGCGGATCCCCGGACGTGCGCCGGACCGTCCATCCCGCGGGCGCGCGAAGCTCGATCCCGGCGACGCTCACCGGCCTCGCTCCCTGGTTGAAGAGGGAGACGCTCACCCCGACGGTCTGGCCGGGCACGACCTCCCCGTCGTCCACCCGGGCCTCGAAAACGAGACCCTGAGCCAAGGCCAGGGCGGCGAGCAGGCCCTTCTCTTCCTGACCCAGGCGGTCCGTGAGCTCGAAGCGCGCTGCCTCCGGGAGCTCCTTCGTCGCGTCCTCTAGACCGTGCAGCGTCCTCAAGGCCTCGGCCAGGGGCGCCGCCGTGTTCTCCGGGGAGCGGACATCGAAAACCGACTGCGCGGCCACGATCTTCGCCTGGAGTGTGTCGAGGGCAGGAGCGAAGAGCGCCGCCTTCCCTTCCGTGCCGGGCAGGAACCGGAGCAGGCTCTTGAGGGAGATGTCGATGCCGTCGAGCACGTCGCTCTCCGGGCCCGGGACCCGGGGCTCGCTGTCCACGAGGTAGTAGACGCCTTCTGCGGGCCCGGGGTCGGCCTTGATCTGGGAGGCGCCCTGGCAGCGGTGGCTGGCGCGGGCGAGGCTCCCGAACTCTTGCCAGGACATGCCGAGCAGGGGGTCGTAGTTGCCGGTGGAAACGCGCACCGGCGTGCCCCCGATCTTCTCCGGGAAGCCCCCGGTCCCTCCCTGGTAGATCTTGCGGGCCTGCCAGGCGTGGAGCCCCGCCCGAATCTGCTCGGGGAAACGGGCCGGGTCCGCGGCGGCCCGGAAGGCGTCCCGGGCCAAGCGGGCCGAGGCCTGGTGGTGCAGGCCTCCGCCTCCCGCCTCCAGGGGGAGGGTGAGGATCACATCCGGACGGAACACCCGCACGACCCGCACCACGTCCCCCAGGGTCTCCTCCCGCCCCCACTTCTCGAACGTCTCCTCCACGCTGAAGGAGTAGCCGAACTCGTAGGCCCTCGAGAAGTACTGCTCCACCGCGTCGTAGCGGTGCAGGGCCAGGAGCTCCTCCGTGCGCAGCACGCCCAGGGCCTCGAAGAGCTCGGGGCCAATGGCGTTCTGGCCGCCCTCGCCGCGCGTCAAGGTCAAGAGCCCGGTGCGGAGGCCGAGGCCGCGGGAGAGCCGGACCAGCACTCCGTTGTGCTCGTCGTCGGGGTGGGCCGTTATGTACAGCACGCGGCCGGTGACGGGCAGCCGCCGGAGGGCGAGGCCGAGGCCATTGCCGCCCCGGTCCGGGGGGAGGGGGACGAGCTGGGCCCGTGCAGGGGCCGCCACGGTCTCGAGGAAGACCAAGAGGAGGGCGACGCGATAGAGGGTGCGGCGGAGAGCGGTCATGACGGCTCCTTTCTCTGCGAATTCTAACCGGGGGCGGTTGTGGTAGCCTCCGCACGTGCCCGCACCCAAAGACGGCGAGCCGCCCAAGGCCGTGGCCGGCCTTCTGGCCCGGGTGGAGGAGGATGGGGGTCACGTGCTGGCCGTCTATCGCGAACCCCTGGGGGGACACTGGCAGGCCTTCTGCGCCCTCCCCCTGGAGAAAGTGGTGGCCACTCCGTATCAGCGGGACCTCTCCCCCACCCATGCGAAGCGGCTCCAGGAGATGGTGCGGAAGGTGGGCCGCTTCATCGACCCGATCGTGGTCGTCTCCCCGCAACCCGGGGTCTACTGGACGCCCAACGGCCACCACCGCCGCACCGTCCTCGAGAAGCTGAAGGCGGAGTGGGTGCCCGCTATCCTCATCCCGGAGGCCGAGGTGGCGTATCAAATCTTGGCCCTGAACACGGAGAAGGCCCACAACCTGAAGGAGAAGTCGCTCGAGGTCATCCGCATGTACCGGGGGCTCGCCAAGGAGGACCCGAGGAGCGGAGAGGACGACTACGCCTTCCAGTTCGAGGCCCCCCACCTCATCACCCTCGGCCTCCTCTATGAGGAGAACCGCCGCTTCGCGGGGGGGGCCTTCGCCCCCATCCTCAAGCGGGTGGACAAGTTCCTGAAGGGGAAGCTCGTGGAGACCCTCGAGACGCGGGTCGAGCGGGCGGACAAGGTCCGGGCCGTGGACGAGGCCCTGGCCAAGGTCGTGGCGGCCCTGAAGAAGCGGGGGATCAAGCATCCTTTCGTCAAGAACTACGTGCTCGCCCGCACCACACCCCTGACGCGGCAGCGCAAGACGCTGCCCTCCTTCGACCAGACCTTCACCAAGCTGCTCTCCGCCCTCGAGGCCTTCGACACGACCAAG
>DATMML010000020.1 GCA_035570235.1 Vicinamibacteria bacterium
AGGGGCGCGCCCTTCCTGTCCAAGTAGACCCGGCTCTGCTCGGGCACCCAGACCGTCCGATAGTGCTCCGCGAGCTCGGAGGCGAGGGTGGTCTTGCCCGTGCACTCCGAGCCTGTGAGCACGACACGGAGCAAGGCCTCGGCGGGCAGGTTCAGCCCTCCGCAAGGGCGGACTTGATCCAGGCCCGCCGGCCCATCACGGCCAGGGCCAGGAAGACGGCGTAGAGCACGGCCGTCGGGTGGAGCTGCTTGTAGACGTACATGCCCACATACACCACGTCCACCGCGATCCACACCACCCAGGTCTCCAGCCACTTGCGCGTCTGCATCCACTGGGCGACCAGGCTGAAGGATGTGAGGGTGGAGTCTAGGTAGGGAAGGGCGGCGTCGGTCTGCCCGCGCAGGGCCGCGCCCAGCACGACGGCAAAAACGGTCCCTCCGGCGGCAAGGGCGAGCCCGGCCGCCCTCGGCGTGCGGGACACGCGCAGGGCGCCCTGGCCGGGGCCGCCGTGCAGCCACTCGTACCATCCGTAGAGGCAGAGCGCCACGTATACGACCTGCAGTCCCATGTCGGCGTAGAGCTTCGCCTGGGCGAACACGATGATGAAGAGGCCCACGTTCACAAGTCCCGTGGGCCAGCACCAGACGTTCTCAAGGGTGGTGAGCAAGACGCTGAGGATTCCGAAGACAACGCCGCCCACCTCGTAGGGGTTGTGGACGACCCATTGCAAGAGCGCACCCATTACCGGGTAAATGCTCACGCCTTCGGCCGCCCGGCTCGAGACCTCGCCCCCGTGCTCACAGCTTGAGTTCCAGAGCCACGAACACGCCGCGCGTGGCCAGCGGGTAGTAGTAGGGGGTGCCCGCCAGCGTCTCCCCGCCCGCCGCGTCCCGGTTGAGAAAGAGATAGCTGTACCCACTCAGATAGATCCGGTGGTCGTCGAGGACGTTGTTCACGCGCACGCGCAGACGCGGCTGGCCGGTGTGAATCCACCGTCCCAGGTTGACGAGAAGGGTGGCGTCGAGGTCGAAGAAGCGGGGAGTGCTCAGGGCCGCGTTCTGGGTGTTGTCGAGATAGGACTTGGCCACGTAGCGCCCGGCCACGCCCAGGCCCAGAGCCGGGGTCGGCGTCCAGTCCAGGCCCAGGTTAGCGACGAAGGGCGGGGTGAGCAGCGGGTCAACGTCACGATACACGCGGGGCTCGCTGCCCACCAGGTTCCCGGAGGGGTCGTATACGTCGTAGAACTGGTTCCAGGTGCGGATCCCGTTCCGGCTGAGGTTCGCGGTGTGGGTGACGCGGAGCTGGGACCAGGGCTGCCAGGTGACATCCCACTCCAGGCCCCGCCGGTGGCTTCGGTCCACGTTCCTCCGCAAGGGGAGGCCGATAGCCGAGAGCTCGCCCGTGAGCGCGATTTCGTTGCGGAACTCCATGGCGTAGACATTGGCCTGGACGGCGAGGCCCGGCCGGTGATACTCGGCCCCCGCCTCGAAGTCCACCACCCGCTCCGGCTGCACGGCCCGGAGGTCGTGGAAGACGGTGGCGTTGTCCTCCCCCAGCAGCATGTCGCTGCGGGTGGGCTCGCGGGTGGTCTTCCCTACCGAGGCGTAGAGGCCTAGATTTGGGGTGGCGTCGAAACGCGCGCCCACCTTGGGGTTGAAGAAGGTCCAGTCCACGGAGCCGAGGGCGATGTCTCCCTGGTAGCGGAAACGAGCCCACCGCACCTGGCCGTCGCCGTAGAGGCGCCAGCGCCCCCAGGCGTAGCCCAGCTTGGCAAAGGCGTTGGCCTCGTTCTTGTATCCCTGGTTGCTGTAGACGGGGGATCCCCCCACCACGTTCTGGTTGTGGTGGCTCGTGAAGTCGTTGGCGTGGACGCCGGCGTCGAAGGTCACCCCACCCCGGGCGTGGTGGAAGGTCATCATGGCGCCCAGGAAGCGCCAGTCGAGGCCGTACTCCAGCAACTCTCGCTGGGCCACCTCGTCGTCCCAGAGCCGGTAAGAGCCGGAGGCGCCGACGTAGTAGCCCTGGAAGCCCAAGCTCGAGGAGGGACTCAGGAAACGCGTGTACTGGGCCCGCACGAGATCTTCACCGAAATGGTCCGTGTCCGCGGGGGAGAGGGGGTTGAAGCGGAGGTCGCGTAGGAGGGTGTCCTGGTCCGCGGCCAGGAAAGCCTGGTGGATATTCTCGTGTCCCGAGAAGCCGGAGATCTTGAGGAAGGACCGCTCGTCCTGGTGCGACGCGCCGAAAAAGAGGCTCCTCTGGATCACGCCCGAGTGTTCGCGGAAACCGTCGGTCTTCTGATACGAACCCCGTGCGTAGAAGGCGAGGGGTCCCAGGTTGCCGGTCTGATAGCCGAGACTCACGCGATCGGTTCCGAAGGATCCGGCTCCGAAGTCGGCTGCGAGCTCGCGGGTCTCCCGGAGGTCCATGCTCGCGAAGTTGATGGAGCCCCCGTAGGAGGCCGCTCCCACGGTGGACGTCCCCACCCCGCGCTGGACCTGGATGCTCTCCAGGGAGCCCGCGAAGTTCCCGAAGTCAACGAAGTAGACGGCGGAGTCCTCACCGTCGTTCAGGGGGACGCCATCGAGAGTCATGTTGACCCGGGTCTGCTGGATCCCGCGCAGATAGAGGTAGGCATACCCCGCGCCCGTGCCGCCGTCCGAATACTGAGTGATCGACGGGGCTTGCTGCAGCAGGAATGGCATCTCCTGCCCATAGTTCAGCCGCTCGATCTCGTCGCGGCTGATGTCCTTCTTGGTCACGGGTACCTCGGCGTCCGCGCGGATGGCGTGCACCACGACCCCCTCCGTGTGGTGGTAGAGAGGGGCGAGGTTGAAGTCCACCCCCGTAAGGTCGGAGGACAGGCGGAGACGACGGGTGACGGCGTCGTACCCCGGTTGGCTCACCCGGAGGGTGTGCTCGCCCGCGGGCAGGAGCAGCCGGAAGGCCCCGTCGGCCTCCACGCGGGTGCTGGCCGCGCTCCCGGCTACAGAGATGACGGCGCCGGCCAGCGGTCGGCCCGCGGCGTCGCGCACCGCACCGGAGACCGAGAAGGCCTCCTCCGGATAGGCGACGGGTGCGAACCACAACAAGGCAAAGACCAGCCAAGAGCGCGGCGTGCCGCGCCCCGGTATGCGGCTGCTCATGGAAGCGCCTCCTCTCCCGCCTCTTCGGGCAGGACGATCGAAGCGGATCCTTGGGGGAGTCTTCCTCAGCCTTCCCTACGCCGGTATCAACCGGATCAGGTTCGAGGGTGTGTTCTCAGGCCGTAACGGCCACCCCTAGGCTCCGACGATTGGTAGTGTGCCGTCATCCGGGGAGAGAGTCAACTTTTTCTTGTTCGTGTGGAGACCGGCCCACGACGGGCTCCCACCGCGAAGAGGGTGGGACGGTCTGCGCGACCAGCGGAGGGCCCTTCGCTCCGGGGAGCCGTTTCATTGCGGAAGCGCGCCGGCCCGACAGGTGATGAGGAGAGAAGGGTCGTCCGCTCAGCGCGACGGGGGTGGCGCGGTCACGGCGGGAGGGGTGGGAGGTTCTTCTTCGGTCGCGGCTGTATACCCCTTCAGCAGTGCGCTCACCGTGGCCACGACCAGCGGCCCGAGCACGAGGCCGATGAGGCCGAAGGCGGCCACGCCTCCGAGCAAGCTGATGAACACCACCAGGCCATTCATGGTGGCCTTGCCCGCGAGGAGCTGGGGGCGCACCAGGTTGTCCACGTTTCCGATGATCACCGCTCCGACCGCGAGGAGCACGATCCCCCGGATGGTGTCGCCGGAGGCCAAAAGCCACAGGCCGGTCGGGAGCCAGACCAAGCTCGCGCCCACCACCGGGATCAAGGAGGCAGCAGCCATCACCGCGCCCCAGAGCACGGGGGACCGAACTCCGAGGGCGGCGAGGGTGATGCCCCCGAGGAGGCCCTGCAAGAGCCCGATCACCAGGCTGGCGGTCACGCTCGCCGCCACGAGGTCGCGGGTTTGCGCGATGAGGCGGTCCTTCTGAGCCTCCTCGAAGGGCAGGAGGCGGCGAATGATGCGGTGGATGAGGGCCCCATCGCGGAGCAGGAAGAAGAAGGCGAGCAGTGTCACGACGAGATTGAAGACGAAAACGAGGGCATCCCGGACCATGCCCCCGGCCTTGGCCGCCAGCAGCCCGGCCACGCCCCCGATCTTGGAGACCACGGTCGCCTTGACCTCGTCGAGAGGCGGCAGAGGCAGCCGCTTCTGGCCCCACTCCCAAAGGGCCTGGATGCGCTCGGGGCCGCGTCCGCTGGTCAGCTGCTCCTGGAGGCCCGTCACGGCGTGGCTTCCCTCGGAGATCAGGGCGGTGGCCACAAAGGTGGCGGGCACGACGAGGAGCACGAGGATGAGGAGGGTCGAGACCAGGGCGGCCTGGCCGGGGCGGGAGCGGCGGGCGAGCCGCTCATGGAAGGGCTGGAAGCAGATCGCGAGCACGGCCGCCCAGCCGAGCTGGACGAGGAAGGGGCTCACGATCTGATAGAACAAGTAAGCGAGCAAGGCAAGAGCGCCGTAGAAGAGGAGCTGAGACACGCGCTCGCGCTCGGTGGTCTGCCTCATGTTCGTTCTCCACGCCGGGACAACAATCGGGCCGCGTCCACTTTACTTCAAGACCGGGCGCGTTCCCGGCCGCGCGCGAGGAGGAAGAGCAGCGAGGCGACCCCCAGCAATATCCCGAAGGCCGCCCATTCTCGGGGGCGGATGGCGGTCAGCACCCAGGCGATGGAGAGGCAAGCGAGGGGGGGAACGATCGCCGCCCCCCGCCAATGGAACGGGCGGCCCCCCGCGCGGACGTCCCGGCGGCGGAGCTCCCAGGCGGCGATGCAGCACAGGGCATAGAGCATCAGCACGCCCAGGTTGGCGAGGATGGCCAGCCCCTCGAAGGTGCTGGACAGAGCCAGGGCCGCGACCAGTCCGGACTGCAGGGCGATGGCCACGTGCGGCGTCCGAAAGCGCGGATGGACGGCGGCCAGGGCGGGGGGCAGGAAGCCGTCCCGAGCGAGGGCGAAGAGGGAGCGCGGGATGGCGAGGATCACGCCCCCCAAGAAACCGAACATGGACACACTCGCCCCCACGAGCAGGAGGGTGGCCCCCGGGGGACCGAAGATCCTGGTCGCGGCCGCGGCCAGCGGCGCGACGGTCTCGCTTCCGAGCTCCGAGCCCAGGATTCCCTGGGCCACGACTTGGGTGGAGATGTAGACCAGGGCGGCGCCCGCCATCCCCAGCCCGATCGCACGGGGCACCGTCCGCGCCGGGTCCGTGATCTCGCCGCTGGGGGTAAGGGCGGTCTCCACCCCGCAGAAGGCGAAAATCAGCAAGCTGGCCGTGCGCGACAGCTGCGCCAGGGGAGGCCAGGGCCCCAGGCGAAGGTTCGCCCATTGGACCGCGAAGATGCCGACGACCACCAGGAGGAACAAGGGCAGGAGTTTGAGGGCGGTGATGAGCGTGTTCAGCCATGCGCTCTGGCGGACCCCCACGATGTTGATCGCGGCCAGGCCTCCCATGACCACGAGCACGAGTCCCGCCTTCAGGCCGGCTCCTAGTGCCGGGACGAGCTTCTCGACGCTGTCCGCCAAGGCGGCCGCGATCGCGGAGCCGGCGAAGGTTCCGGTGATCCAAAGGAGGACGCCGGCGATAAAACCAACGAAGGGGCCGAGCGCGGCCTCGACATACGCGTAGGGGCCGCCCGTCGCCGCGACACGGCTCCCCGCCTCCGCTAAGCAGAGCACGATGAGGCCCATGGCCACCGCGCACACGAGGTAGGCGAGGGGGGCGGCGGGGCCCAATGAGGCGGCGGCGTAAGCGGGCAATCGGAAGATCCCGCCTCCGACCGTGATGTTGACGATGCTTGCGGCCAGGGTCCATGTGCCCAGCGCGCGGACGAGCCGCGCGTCGACCTTGGCCGCGGATTCCGCCACTACTCGAGGACCTTGCCCTTGGTCTCGGGCAAGGCGAGGGCCAGGAGGGCGGCCGCGAAGAAAGCCCCTGCCTGCAGGAAGAACGCCGAGCCCAGGCCGTACCGGCTGGCCAGGACCCCGACCACGAAGGGCGCTGCCGCCGAGAGGCCCCGGCCCACGTTGTAGGTCAGGCCCATGGCGGTGGCGCGAATCTCGGTGGGGAAGAGCTCCGCGGTCAGGGCGCTGAAGCCCGAGAAGTAACCGGTTCCGAAGAAGGCCACCAGGGGGCCGAGAACGAAGAGCCAAGTCGGGCTGCGGGCGAGCCCGTAAATGGGGACGAGAACCGCCGCCACGAGCAGATAAGCCACGTAGCTCCGGCGCCGCCCCACGGAGTCGGCCAGGAAGCCGAAGAGAACATACCCGAACCACTTGCCGACCCCCATGACCAGGAGCCAGGTCGTGGTCTTGAGGATGTCGAGGCCTCGGCCACCCTGCTCCAGAGGGAGGCTGAGATAAGCGGGGATCCAGGTGAAGAGGCCCCAGTACCCGAACATGCTGAAGGTGTTCATGGCGGTGGCCAGAATGCCCGGCCCCCGGAGGTCCTTCCTCCACAGGAGCGTGAGGGAGACGGGCTTCCCGCGGCCACGCGCGAGCCAGATATCCGGCTCGGGGACCCGGCGGCGAATCCAGAAAACGAGGAGCGCGGGCAGGATGCCGACGAAGAAGACGGCACGCCAGCCCAGGCGCGGCAGGACGAGGCCCACCACGCCCGCGGCCAGCATCTCCCCGATGGCCCAGCTCGATTGCATGAGGCCCAGGGCCTTGCCGCGATGCTCGGCGCGCCAGGTCTCCGCGATCAGAGCCGCGCCCGTGGTCCACTCGCCCCCCATCCCCAGTCCGAGGATGAACCGGAAGATGGCGAGCTGGAGGATGGTTTCGGAGAGTCCGCAGGCGCCGCTGGCCGCAGAGTAGATAAGGATGGAGAGCATCAGAGAGCGCAAGCGCCCGATCCGGTCGGCCAGGAAACCGAAGACCAAGCCCCCCAGGGCGGAGGCGAGGAGGGTGAGGGAGTTGAGGAGTCCGGCGGTGGCCTTGTCCATCCCGAGGTCCCGCATCAGGTGGGCCAGGACCATGGAGTAGAGCATCACGTCCATGGCGTCGAGCAGCCAGCCGAGCCCACCCGCCACGAGCGAGCGCCGCTCGGCGGGGGCGACCCGCTCGGGCCAGGCCAGGCCTAGAAAGGTGCTGGGGGGGGCGGGGGAGAGCAGGCTGGCGTTCGACATGCCCAGCGAATGATAGCGGGAAGGCATGGAGGTGCAACCCGTCTTGGCCGATGACGAGGAGTGTCAGGGGCGGCGGGTGGGACCGAGTAATCCACGAGTGCGCACCCTTCTTGCGTCATCGGCGCACCGCGTGCCACTTGGAAGGTTGCCTTGTGCAGGGCTTGTCCAGCTACGAGCGCGGTTACTGAGTGCGCGCCGACATCCTTGTTCGAGGCGTTCGCAATCCTCTGACATCCAGGGATCGCCGATCGCAAGCTATCATCCGGTTCGTGGCTGACTCCCCGCCGAACGGCCCCGGCTCGGCCCCCCCCCAATCCGGGGGAGACGACCGCCTCTGGCGTGTCCTGTCCGGCGCGCTCCTCGTCGCTCTACTCGGCGTGATGCTTGCCACCTTCCTCGACTACGGGATCACCTGGGACGAGGGGATGCACAACCGCTACGGCCGGCGGGTCGTGCGCTGGTACACCACTCTGGGCGCGGATGCCTCCGCCCTCGACCCCAACGGCATCTATTTCTACGGCGGGCTCTTTGAGCTCGCCGCCTACGGAGCGGAACAGTTGTCCCCGCTCGGGGTCTACGAGACCCGTCATCTCGTCAATGTGCTCGTGGCCTTCATTGCCTTCATTGCCGCCTGGGGAATGGGCACTCAGCTCGGCGGCCCGGCGGCCGGCTTTATGTCCGCCCTCTTTCTCGCCTTGACTCCAGCCTTCTATGGGCACGCCTTTGCAAACCCCAAGGACATCCCGCTCGCCAGCCTCTTCGCCCTTGCCGCCTGGGTCGCGCTCTGGGCGAGCGAGAAACTGCCCGGCCTCGGCTGGAAGGAGGCGATCGGCACGGGTATCGCCATAGGGCTGGCGGCCGGCGTCCGCGTGGTGGGCATCGTGCTCTTCGCGGCCACGGCCGTGCTCTGGCTGGGCTGCCTCTGGCTGAGGGCCGGGGAGGCCCGAGGCAGCGAGCAGCGCCCGGGGCGGCAGGACGTGCAGCGCACAATCGTGGGCCTTCTGATCTCGATTGTCGTGGGCTGGATGGTGATGGTGAGCGTCTGGCCGTGGGCCCAACTCGATCCCATTTCCAACCCTTTCCGGTCTTTCTTGAAGTTCTCGAGATTCCGGGAGACCTTGACCGTCCTCTTCGACGGACAGCTCCTCACCTCGGGTGACGTTTCGCGCTATTACATCCCGAAGCTGTTCATCCTCACCCTGCCCGAGTTCTACTTCTTGGCCTTCCTGCTCGGCGGTCTCAGCCTCCTCTCATGGCTGCGCGCGCACGGATGGAAGCGGGCGAGCGAGAGGAGCTTCAAGATCCTTTGGGTGAGCGCGATCGCCTTCCTTCCCATCGTCTGGGTGGTTGTGCGCCACACGCCGTTCTATGACGGCCATCGTCATCTTCTCTTCGTCGTGCCCTTCATCGCCGTCCTGGCGGGCACCGCCGCCGTGGCCTACCTCCGGGGCCGGGCAGCGCGGCCCGCCCGGGCGATCGCCGCCCTGGGGCTGGGCGCCTCTTGCCTTTTGACCGTTATCGACATGATCCAGCTCCATCCCTATCAATATGTCTACTTCAACCGGCTGTTCGCGGGGGGTCTCGCCGGCGCCGTCAATCGGTACGAGACGGACTATTGGTGTGCCTCCTACAAAGAGGGCCTCGACTGGGTGGTCCGGCACTACGCGCGGCCGGATCGGAAGGGGAGGGTCCGCGTCGCGGGATACGCCTATCCCGCGCACGTAGGCCTGTGGCGCTACCTGGGTCAGACGGAGGAGGGACGGCGGGGGTTCGAGGTCGTCAGCCTGGGGGACGATCCGAACGTGGTGCTCGCCACGACCGCTCTCCGCGATCAGGAGCAGACCCCGGGCCGGGTCGTGCACGTCGTGGAGCGGCAGGGGGCACCCCTGCTCTACATCTTCGAGGTGAGGGCGCCCGACCAGTTCCCCCTCCCGCAGGCCGCGGGGGATGACCGCGTCGGCATCCCCCTCACTCCTTGACGCGGCCGAAGAATTCCTTCTGCAGGGCGGGAGCCGAAGAATCGGCCTTGACCGCCTTCAGGGCGCGGGTGATCGACTCCACTCGGTGCTCGACGAGAAGCCGGCCCAGTTCGGGGGTGGCTTTGCTCCCCTCTCCAGCGTAGTGGTTGGGGAAACCGGCGTACCACCAGATCGCGGTGTAGAGGTCGGGTAGGGCCAGGCGCTTCCGGTTCTCCCCCGACTCGTTGCCAGCGCGGCCCATTTCCACGAGGTCGGGCCGGAGATACAGCAGGGACGAGGTCTCGGTCTCCCCCGCGTGCATGTCTCCCGCGGGGTCGGACCGGCGGAGCTTCTTCACCTCCACGGCCAGGGCGGGATCGGGTGCGGGGTCGTAAAGGTAGACCACGTAGTCGTGCCGCCGCCCGAGCTGCGACTGGACGAAATAACGAAGAAGGTTCGGATTGCCCCCGTGGCCATTCACGATCAGGATCTTCTCGAAGCCGTTGCGACCAATCTCGTCGCAGCTCGCCTCGAGCAGGTCCCAGACGACCCGCGGGGGCAGGGCGAAGGTGCCGGGCTGGTGACGCGCCTCGTAGATTTGGCCGTAGAAGTAGTCGGGGAACACGACCGCGTATTCCTTCTTTACCACCCGGGCCATCCATTCCCGGACCTGGATCAGGTCCGAGCCCATGGGGGCGTGGGGCCCGTGTTTCTCTAGGATCCCGATGGGGAGGACGCAGGTGCGGGAGGATCTCTCCATGGCCGTCGGCCAGTCGCTGGCGGTGAGCTCGTCCCACCGCGCGGGCAACTCCTGGGCGGCGGCGGACGTTGCGAAAGCGGCAGCAAGGAAAGCGGACGACAACCTCATGACGGCCCTCCTAGGGGTGGCCAACCGTCGGCGACCCTTATTCTAGGCTCACGGACGCGGGACTGAGGCAGTGAGCTTGCGGGTCCCGCCATTTTTTCCGCTGTCCGCCCCACCCCCCTTTCCACCCCCGAGGCGCCCGCCGTCCGTAGTGGGTACGCGGGCGTAAGGACCGCGGGCTCGCTCTCGCGGAACGGATGAGGATGCGGGTACAATGCCGCGCCTTGGATGTCTGGATCGGGTCCTGGCTTTCTTGAACAGGGGGCTGCGTGCCATGAGAAGAGTCCGGTCGGCAATGGCGATACTGTCCTTCTCTCTGGGGAGCGTCCTTCCCGCGGGGGCGCAGCCGGCGCCGGCGCCCGCCCGGACCCCTTCCAGCGACACCGAGCGGCGGGTCGAGTCCATCCTTGGTCAGATGACCCTCGAGGAGAAGGTCGACCTGCTCGGAGGGGTCGACGACTTCTTCATCCGGGAAGTGTCCCGGCTCAGCCTGCCCCGCTTGAAGATGGCGGACGGCCCCCTGGGCGTCCGGAACTTCGGCCCCGCCACCGCGATGGCGGGCGGGATTGCCCTCGCCGCCACCTGGAATCCAGCCTTGGCCGAACGGGTGGGCACGGAGATCGGCCGGGATGCGCGCGCCAAGGGCGTCCACTTCCTGCTGGGGCCGGGCGTGAATATCTACCGGGCGCCGATGAACGGCCGTAATTTCGAATATCTAGGCGAGGACCCGTTCTTGGGGGCACGCATCGCGGTGGGCTACATCAAGGGCATGCAAGCCCAGGGTGTGAGCGCGACCATCAAGCACTACCTGGGGAACAACTCCGACTTCGACCGTCACAACGTCGATTCCGTGATCGACGAGCGAACCCTGCGCGAGATCTACCTCCCGATTTTCGAAGCCGCGGTCAAGGAAGCGCACGTCGGCGCCATCATGGATTCCTACAACCTGACCAACGGCCTGCACATGACCCAGAATGGGTACCTCAACACCGACGTGGCCAAGAAGGAGTGGGGCTTCGACGGGATCATGATGTCCGACTGGACGTCCACCTATGATGCGGTGGCGGCCGCGAACGGGGGCTTGGACCTGGAGATGCCTTCCGGCCTCTTCCTGAACCGCCAAAACCTCCTGCCCGCGATCGAGCAGGGCAAGGTCAAGCTCGCGACTATCGACGACAAGGTGCGCCGCATCCTGCATACCGCGGCGCGCTTCGGTTGGCTCGATCGCGACCAGACCGACCTCTCCATCCCCCGCTATAACCCGCAGGGCCGACAGGTGGCCCTGGCCGCCGCGGGGGAGAGCATGGTCCTGCTGAAAAACGAGGGCAACCTTCTGCCCCTGGGCAAGGGCAAGATCAAGTCCCTCGCCATCATCGGGCCCAACGCCTATCCCGCCGTGCCCGTGGGGGGCGGCAGCGCCCGGGTGGAGCCCTTCGCCGCGGTCAGCTTTCTGGAGGGGTTGAGCAACGCGCTCGGCACGGCGGCCAAGGTGTACTACCACCGCGGCTTGCCCCCGGCAGAGGAGATGGCGCGGGCCACCAACTTTCTGACCGCGGAGACGAGCGGGAAGCCGGGCCTCAAGGCCGAGTTCTTCGACAACGAGGGTCTCACGGGCACGCCGGTCATGACCCGCACCGATCTCCATATCTTCTTCGGGCACGCGAGAGCGGTCCTTCCCGAGAACAGCCGCAGCGAGAGGTGGACGGGATACTTCGTTCCCCCGAGCCCGGGCGCCTACGACGCCTTCGTGGCCGCGACGGGAGAGGATGGCGGCCACTACCGGCTCTACGTCGACGACAAGGTCGTACTCGACAATTGGAAGTCTTCACCCGAGTTGATGGGCATGACCAGCCTCTCCTTCGATCAGCGGCCCCACAAGGTCGTGCTCGAGCACCACGGGCGGTCGCGTTGGCTGGGGGGGCGGTTGGCCCTGGGATTGGTTCGCCAAGGCACCCTCGTCGAGGCGGATGCCAAGGCGCTCGCCAAGAGCGCCGACGTGGTGGTGGTAGCGGCCGGCTTTTCGCCCGCGTCGGAGAGCGAGGGCGCCGACCGCACCTTCCGGCTTCCCCCCGGCCAGGATGAGCTAATCCGGGAGATGGTGGCCGCTAACCGGAACACGGTGGTGGTCTTGACCGCGGGGGGCGGCGTCGACACCAGCGCCTGGCTCGATCGTGTCCCCGCCCTCGTGCACGCCTGGTATCCGGGGCAGGAGGGCGGGACGGCCCTGGCCGCCATCCTTTTGGGAGACGTGAATCCGTCGGGGCGCTTGCCCATTACCCTCGAGCGGCGCTGGGAGGACAATCCGGTGCACGACAGCTACTACCCGGCGGAGACGGGAACCAACCGCATCGTGTACCAGGAGGGCGTCTTCGTGGGCTATCGCGGCTACGAACACCGGGGCACTAAGCCGCTCTTTCCTTTCGGCTATGGGCTGTCCTACACCACCTTCAAGTACGGGAACCTGGCCATCAAGTCCACCGCCCCGGGGGCGTCGGGAGGGGAGAGCGGGGAGCCCCCCTACGAGGTCTCCTTCGACGTCACGAATACCGGGAGCCAGGCCGGTGCCGATGTCGCCCAGGTCTACGTCGGAGAGACGCAGGCCAGGGTGCCCCGTCCGGCCAAGGAGCTGAAGGGCTTTGCCAAAGTGGCCCTCCAACCCGGAGAGACCAAGCGGGTCACGGTGACCCTCGACCGCCGCGCGCTCTCCTACTACGACGTCAAGGCGAAGGGCTGGCGCGCCGAGCCGGGCAGTTTCGACGTGCTGGTGGGCCGCTCGTCCGAGCAGATCGAGCTGCGGGGGCAGCTGGGACTGGTCGCCACCGCCCCGCGGGCTAAGTAGGGGGGCCCGCCCAGGGGCGAGAAGGCCCACCCCCGCCCATTCAGGAGCACCCCCGCGGCGCGCGTCGGCGACGAGAGCCTTAACGGCGATTCGTGGTCGCTGGGCGTCCAGGTTCCGGGGGAAAGAGCGGGGGATGCCGAGCAGCGCTCCACCTCCGGGCGAGCGGGGTCTACCCTAGCGCACGGTCGGTGGCGTCCCGACCCCCTTTTCTCTCGGCTGGAAGGAGGAGTAGTTCACCACGCTTTCGATCTCCTCGTCGGTGCCCAGGCCGACATCGTCCCGGAACTCGAGCGGCACGAACAGGCCCGAAGTCCGATCGAGCCCGTACGTCACCTCGAAGCTCAACAGCGCGGTGGGTACGAACATCTCGCTCTTGAGCACGGTGCCATCGTCCCCGGCGATCCAAAAGGTCCCCCGCGTGGGCTGGTCCCGACCGTCCACCGTGTTGTGGAAGAGGGTCGGACGCTCGGTCTCTTTGAACTCGACCTGTTGCGCGAGCCGCCCCGCGACCTTCGACGTCTTCTTCAGGTCAAATTGGCAACGCGCCTGGTAACGCGGGTGGAGAAAGATGATGGCAAGGGTGGGCGCGGTCGTGTTGCGGCGCCTGCTCCCCAGATTGAAATGCGAACTCTCTCCCACGATGCGCCCCGCCTCTTCTCGGGCGGCGCTGCTCACGCCTCCCGCAAAGAGCCGCGCCAGGCGCTCCTCGCGGTCGCGGACCGGCTTGCCGTCGACGCTCTGAACGTCCCGGTAGAAGGCCCAGTTGAGGGGATCGCCCCCCGGAACCCAGAGCACGTCCGAGTCCAGCGTTTTCGACAGGTATCGATGCCGCTCGTAGCCAGCTCCGGCCCATTGAGTCTGGACGCAGTGCTCCTTGGCTCGGAGCAGCATCAGGCTATCTTCAAGCGCGGCGACGTAGCGGCCGGCTTTCTCGAGCAACTCGGGGAGCGTAGCCGCACGAGCTTCGCCGCTTGCGCTGTAGGCGACGAGCGGGTCCTGGCCAGGTGGCTTGAATGTCGCGAGTGCCGCCGCGGCCAGTGAAAGCAGGCCCAGCCCCCGGTAGAGGCGCCAGAACGCGCGAGGCCTGACCGGCTTGGTCATGTTAGTTCTCCCCCCGCGGCGCCGGAGCCGCGCCAATCACGCGTCGACCGAGCGCCACGAGGCAGTGGAGCGTACAAGCGTGTCCTCTGGCCTTAAGCCGCGTTTACACTAACGGCGCAACGGGTTGCGCTGGCTGTTTGTTCAGCGGCCTGTTCGGCGCCCCTTACGTTCCAGCCGGTGGACGTGTAGCATGACTCGTTATTTGAGGCAAGCGTCTTTCTGAGGCCGCGACTACGCGCGCTTTCCAGGCCTGAAATGGCGCCCTCCGAGCTTGTCTGCTCCGAGCTGACGATCCTTATAGGTCGACCGCGAAGACCCGGATCGGCTCCCCGGCCCGGAAGCGATCCGGCCTTGTCTCCAACTTGAGCACGCCCCGCGGGCAGACGTGGGCGCACATGCCGCAGCCCACGCAGGCGGCGCGGCGCACGTCCTGGTTGGCCATCGCGTAGGCCCGCACGTCGATGCCCATCTCGCAGTAGGTCGAGCAGTTGCCGCAGGAGATGCACATGTCCTTCTTCACGGTGATGCGAAAGCGCCCGAACTTCTGGATGAGACCGAGAAGGGCGGCCATGGGGCAGAAGAACCGGCACCAGACCCGGGTGCCCATCAAGGGGTAGAGCCCGACGCCCAGCACGCCGGAGAGCATGGCCCCCACCACGAAACCGTACCATTCCTGCACTTTGAAGGCGAAGCCCGCGAACTGGGGGTGATCCTTGCCCACCGCCCAATTGACGCCCACCACCGCGGTGGTGAAGAGGGCGAGGGCGAGCACGGTGTGGATCGAGACCTGCTCGAACTTCCAGGCGCGCGCCGACTTGCTGGAGAGGTGGCGGAAGGGCTCCCCCGCGGTGTTGGCGAGGCCACCGCAGCCGCAGACCCACGAGCAGTAGAAGCGCTTGCCCAGGAAGTAGGCGAGGAGGGGGAAGGCCAGGAGCGACCCCAGCAGGCTGTACATCACGATCAAGAAGGGCTGGGAGAGGATCACGGAGGGATAGAAATACTCGATCTTCAGGGGCCAGAAATAGCTGAAGTAGTACTCCTGTCGGGAAAAGACCTTCATCACGATGGGCAAGGCGAAGGCGAGAACCACCTGCACCAGCACCACGCAGATGGTGCGGATGCGCTCGTAGCGGCTGTTGCCGTGACGGCGGAGGAAGAAGGCCCCCCCCACGACCATGGCCGAGGTGTAGAGCAGCCCGTAGAGCGTCCACTTGCTGCCCAGGTGCAAGGCCTCGGCCGCGCTCTGGATCAGGTCGAACTGGAGGCCCAGCCGCGGGATGGGGCCGAAATAGAGGAGCAAGTAGAAGCCGGTCAAGAGAAAGGAGAGGGACCAGGCCACGCCCTTCCGCCCCGAGATCGCGTGGTGGTACGTGTTCATGAGGCCGGCTTGCATCGGTGCCTCTCAGGTCCGCTGTGCCTCGGCCTCCCGGGAGAACCGCGGCGAAAACTCCTCGTCGAACTGGGCCTCGGGAAGATGGCTTAGGACGTACTCGAGGTCCCGTCGCTCCTCGATCCACCGCATCAGCGGCTCGTGGTCCCAGCGGGACCCCAGCATGTTGAAGCCGATGACCCGCTCGCCCTTGAGCACCACCCGCTGGCTCTCGTAGCGGCCGGGCACGCGCCGATACCAATAACGGATGTCGGGCCCGGGGTCTAAGGGGGTGTTGTCCCAATTGAGGAGGACGGGCACCCAGCCTGCGGTGGTGTACTCGAGGTCGAAGAACTTGGCCGAGTTGTACCAGGTGCCGCGGCGGTAGGCGACTTCGTCGCCGAGCAGGGAGCGGGCGGCCAGGCGCCCCTGATCGCGGGCCGTGTACCAGAGCTGTTCCGGCCGCCGGCTGCCGTCAGCCCAGGTCACGTTGGCGCAGTCTCCCGCCGCCCACACGTCGGGGGCGCTGGTCTTGAGCGCACCGTCGACGTCGATGGCTCCGCTTGGGGCCAGGACCACCCCGCTCCCGGCCAAGAAGGCGGTGTTGGGGACGACCCCGATCGCGGAGAGCACGATGTCGCAGGGCAGGTCCTCTCCCGCCAGCCGCAGGGCGCGCAGCCGCCCGTCCTCGCCGCGCCGGACCTCCTCCAAGTTCACGCCCAGGCGCACGTGGATCCCGTGGGCGCCCATGTGCTCGGCCACGAGCGCGGCCTCGTTGGCGTCGAGGGCGAGGGGGAAGTACCAGTTCTCGCGGATGACGAAGCTCACGTCCAATCCCCGGTCCCGCAGCACCTCCGCGGCCTCCACCCCGATCAGGCCGCCCCCCACCACCGCCGCCCGCATCCCGGGCCGGGCTTCCTGGTCGAGGGCCTCGAGATCGCGCAGGGTGACGAAGTAATGGAGGCCGGGGCCGGCCGCCCCCGGCCAGGGGGCGGGGCGGGCCCTGGAGCCCACGGCCAGGAGGAGGCGGTCGTAGACGAGGCGCGAGCCGTCCGCGAAGACGAGGGCATGGGCGGACGTCTCCAGGGCGGTCACGCGTTTGCTCACCCGTTCGAAGCCCAACCGCGGGTAGAGGTCCCGGTCGTAGGGCTCGGTGTCCCGGAGCGTGGTCTGGCCGGCAAATATGTACATGAGGGCCGGCCGCGAGAAAAAGTGGTCGTGCTCCTCGGAGACGATGGTGATCTGCGCCTCTGCCTCGCGCCGGCGAAGGGCGAGGGCGGCCTCCATACCGCAGACGCCGTTGCCCAAGATCAGGTAGTGCATGGGCGGTCTGGCCCGGTCAGGGTCTCCGGCCCCGGCTGCCGTCGAGCCAGCTCTCCAGCAGCCCAAAGGAGGCCATCTGGTCCTTCAGGCTCGTCCTCTCCACGAGGGCTTCGATCTCGGCCCTCCCCTGGCGCGCCCAGGGGAGGTCTCCCTCCGCGAGGCCCCAGACCACGGCGGCGGCGATGGCCGCGTTCAAGCGGAGCTGGCGCTGGTCCACCTTGTCAAAGGTATCGGAGCGGGCGTGGTAGTTGGGGGCGTAGTTCGCGGACTCCTGGTTCGCCACCAGGTTGGCTACTCCCTGGAGCATGAAGTCGTAGTTGTCCGTGCCCACGATGGGCTCCTCGACCTGGGCGAAGGGCCCCAGGCCCTGGACGGGGCCGAGGGCTCGCTCCAGGGCGGCCCGCAGCTCGGGCCGCCCGTTGGTGAAGAAACCGTTGATTCTTCCGCTGCCGATGTCGAGGGTGGCGGTGATCCGGTGGCGGTCCAGCTCCGCGGCGTGCGTCTTCGTGTAGCCCCAAGAGCCCAGCATTCCCTGCTCCTCCCCGTTCCAGAGGACGAAGCGGAGGGTGCGACGCGGCCTCAGGCCCAGGGCCCGGATCTGCCGGGCTACGTCGATGACGAGGGCGGCGTTGCAGCCGTTGTCGAGGGCTCCCGTGCCCAGGTCCCAAGAGTCGAGGTGGGCGCCGAGGAGGACGATCTCCTCCGCTTTCTCACCGCCCCGGATCTCGGCCACCACGTTCTGGCCCTCATAGGGGCCGCCGGACTCGATGTCGATCTGGGCCCGGAGGTCCAGGCTCTTGCCCGCTCGCAGCAGGCGGAGGGCCCGCTCCGCTCCTTCGCGCTCCATGACCAGCATCGGGTGCTGGTTCCTCTCTCCCCGGGAGGCGTTGTGGCGGTAGAGCAGCGTCCGCGGACGGGAGGCCATGTAAACGAGCCCGGCCAACCCGGCCGGGAGCGCACGCTTCTCGATGGCGGCCGCCTCGCTGTATTCCTTGAAGAGGCCATCGAGGTCGAGGAGCTCCGGGGTCTCCACGAGGACGAAAGCGCCCTTGGCGGTCGCGCCGAGACGCTCGAAGTCCTTGACCGAGCCCGCGCCCCCGTCCCGAAGGGGAGCCTCCAGCCCCCCGGGCGGGGTCGCGGTCGAGAACGGCATGGCCGCCACTTGGGGGGTGAAGGTGACGGCACCCTTCACCGTCGCCCGCGCCGACCGTTCGAGCCACCGGGCCGGCATCGTGAACGCCTCCGCCCGTGCCTCTACACCCACGGCCCGGAAGCGGGCGAGCCCCCACTCCACCGCCCGGAGGTTGGCGGGCGCGCCCGTGGGCCGGCCCCCCACCTCGTCGGTGAGCGTCCGCAGGTCGTCCAGGAGGGGCGTCTCGCCCACGAGCGCGGCCACCAGGCGTTCCGCGTCGCCGGCCTGGGCGGCCGGGCCCAAGAGCGTGGCCAGACCGAGGAGGATGGTTGTGAACCCGCCCCGGACCCCCTCCGCCGGCTTCACGCGTGTTCCTCTTCGATGAGCCGGCGCAGGTACTGCCCGTACTCGTTCTTGTCCATGGTCTGAGCGATACGAAGGACGTCCTCCGCTTGGATGTACCCCATTTTGTAGGCGACCTCCTCCAAGCAAGCCACCTTCAGGTCCTGCCGCTGCTCGATGGTTTGGATAAAGGTGGAAGCCAGGAGGAGCGACTCGTGGGTGCCGGTGTCGAGCCAGGCCATACCCCGGCCGAGCATCTCCACATGCAGGTCGCCCGCCTTCAGGTAGTGGAGATTCACGTCCGTGATCTCGAGCTCGCCCCGGGCGGAGGGCTTGAGGCTCCGCGCGACGTCCAGCACCCGGTTGTCGTAGAAGTACAGTCCGGTGACCGCATAGGGGGAGCGGGGCTTTTGCGGCTTCTCCTGGAGGCCGACCGCCTTCCCGCCCGCGTCGAACTCGACGACCCCGTAGCGCTGCGGGTCCCGCACCCGATAGGCGAATACGGTGGCCCCCATCTGGCGCTTGGTCGCCCGCTGCACGATCTCGGCGAGGTTGTTGCCGTAGAAGATGTTGTCACCCAGGGCCAGGGCCACCCCGTCCTGGCCGACAAAGTCCCGGCCGATGATGAAGGCCTGGGCCAGGCCCTCCGGCTTCGGCTGCGCGGCATAGACGATGCGGATGCCGAACTGCCCGCCGTCCCCCAACAGCCGCCGGAAACCGTCCTGCTCGTGGGGGGTGGTGATCACGAGGATGTCCCGGATCCCCCCCAGCATGAGGGTGGAGAGCGGGTAGTAGATCATCGGCTTGTCGTAGACGGGAATGAGCTGCTTGCTCACGGCCATGGTGACGGGGAAGAGGCGCGTGCCCGAGCCACCGGCAAGGACGATACCCTTCATGGCCGGGGCAGGATACCATCTCCGCCGGCGCAGTTTCGCGCCGGGATCAGACCATGCCGGAAAAGAGCGGCCCGGAGCGCGCGCGGGAGAACCTCCTGCGCATCATCAAGGGCGACGACTTTGGCGTCGGCCGCGGCCACCCCCTTCCCTACGGGGCCACCCCGAGGAGGGACGGGGTCAATTTCTCCGTGTTCTCGCGCCACGCCACCGGCATCACCCTCGTGCTCTTCCTGCCCGGGGAGTCGGAGCCGGTTCTGGAGTTGCCCCTGGACCCCCGTTACAACCGCACGGGGGACGTGTGGCATGCCTTCCTGCGGGGGCTCGATCCCGGGATCGAATACGGATACCGCGCCCAACGGGACCCGAATCCGGAACCCCGCGTCTACCGCTACGATCCGGGCAAGGTCCTCATCGACCCCTACAGCAAGGCGGTGGCGGGCCTCGAGGCCTGGGGGGAGGGGGATGGCTTCGGCCGCTGGGGCCGGCTCGAGCAGCTGCGCTCGCGGGTGGTGGACGAGGAGTTCGACTGGGGCTTAGAGCACCCCCTCAACGTTCCTCTGGCCGACTCCGTCATCTACGAGATGCACGTGCGCGGGTTCACCCGCCACCCCTCGTCGGGGGTGGCCCAGCCGGGCACGTTCCGCGGGCTCTTGGAGAAGATCCCCTACTTGAAGGAGCTGGGGGTCACGGCGGTGGAGCTGATGCCGGTGACGGAGTTCGAGGAGTGCGACAACCCCCGGGAGAACCTCTTGACCGGCCAGCGGCTCCGAAACTTCTGGGGCTACCAGCCCGTCTCCTTCTTTGCCCCCAAGGCCTCCTATACCGGAAACGGCGAGAGCGGGGGGACGGTGCGGGAGTTCAAGGCGCTGGTGAAGGCCCTGCACGAGGCCGGGATCGAGGTGATCCTGGACATGGTCTTCAACCACACCGCGGAAGGGGATGAGCGCGGCGCCACCTTCTGTTTCCGCGGCCTGGACAACCCGACCTTCTACCTCCTCGAACCCAAGACCGGCCGCTACCTGGATTACTCCGGCTGCGGGAACACCACCAACTGCAACCATCCCGTCCTCCGCTTCTTGATCCTGACCGCTCTGCGCTACTGGGTGACGGAGATGCGCGTGGACGGCTTCCGCTTCGACCTGGCCTCGATCCTGGGCCGGGGGCGGGACGGAGAGGTCCTCCCCAACCCCCCCCTCCTGGAAACGATCGCCGCCGATCCCGTCCTCGCCCACACCAAGCTCATCGCCGAGGCCTGGGACGCGGCCGGGCTCTACCAAGTAGGCAGCTTCCCGAGCTGGGGCCGCTGGGCGGAATGGAACGGCAAGTTCCGCGACGAGGTCCGGCGCTTTGTGAGGGGCGACGGAGGCGTGGCCCAGCTCCTCGCCACCCGTTTAGCGGGCAGCCCCGACCTCTACCGCGGCTCGGGCCGGGCGCCCTACCACAGCATCAACTTCGTCACCAGCCACGACGGCTTCACCCTTCACGACCTCGTCAGCTACGACGAGAAACACAACCACGAGAACGGGGAGGCCAACACCGACGGCAGCCCGGAGAACCTCTCCTGGAACTGCGGGGAGGAGGGCCCGAGCACGTCCCCTTCCATCAACGCATTGCGACGCCGCCAGGTCCGCAACTTCGCCGCTCTTCTCATGCTCTCCCAGGGCGTGCCCATGATCCTGGCCGGGGACGAGCTGGGCCGCACGCAGAGGGGCAACAACAACGCCTACTGCCAGGACAACGAGACGAGCTGGATCGATTGGGGGCTCCGCGGGCAGAACGCGCCCCTCTTCCGCTTCCTCTCCAGACTCATCCGTTTCCGCATGAGCCATCCTTCCCTGCGGCGGCGGACCTTCTTCGAGGACGAACGCCCCCCCGCGGTGGCCTGGCATGGCTTCTCCCTGAACCGCCCGGATTGGACCCCGGAGGGTCGGTGGCTGGCCATGCACCTGCTCCCCATCGAAGGCGACGACGACATCTTTCTGATCGCCAACGCGCACTGGGATGCCCACGAGTTCGAGTTGCCCCGGCTCGGACCGGGCAAGTCCTGGCGGCTCGCCGTGGACACCACCCGGGAGCCGCCGGAGGACATTGCGGAGCCGGGCCGGGAGGGCGCGCTGCCCCGGCAGAACGCGTACGGGGTGGGCCCCCGCTCGGTGGTGGTGCTGGTGGGCCGCTGACCGTTCAGCGGCCCAGGACCGCGCGGGCCTTGGCCAGGGCCCGCCGCAGCCCGTGGTCGGGGTGGAGCGACTCCACCTCGTCCCAGCGCGCCCAGCGCAGCTGGCTGGTCTCCGCCTGCGCGGGGACGAGAGCGGCGCCCCGGGGGGCGATCACGAGGTAGCGCAGATCCAGGTGCTCGTGGGCCGGCTCCCCTCGGCGGGCGGGGATGTCGTGCACGTCCACGTCCAGGGGGCGGGGTGCGGTGGGATGGAGGACGAGGCCCTCGATCCCCGTCTCCTCCCTGGCCTCCCGCAAGGCGACGTCCTCGCCGCGGGTCTCGCCGGGATCGGCGTGCCCGCCCGGCTGCAGCCAGCGATCCAGCTTTCGGTGATGGAGGAGCAGCACCTGGTCCCAGCTCGCCGAGACCACGATCGCGCTGCCCGTCAAGTGTCCCTCCCGGATGCCGCGCTCGAAGGGATGGGGGTGGCGGCCCACAAAGTCCAGGATGCGGCGGAGATCGGCCGCCTCCTCCGCGTCGCCGGGCGCGTGCCGGGAGAGGCTCGCGGCGAGGGTCACGCGGTCATGCTCCGCGCGGCCCGGCGGTTGCACGTGGGGAGACGTCCCGCGCTACGCGGCGGGCTCGGCGGCCGGCGCGGGCAGCGCGGGCGCCCGCTCGATGCGGAAGCGCTCCGCATTTTGGGGCGGGAGCTGGACGTTGCGGGCCAGGCCCAGCACAGCGAGGGCCCGGATGGCCAGCCAATTGGCGTCGAACTCCCACCACTCGATCCCATGGCGAGCGGAGCGCTGAAAGGCGTGGTGGTTGTTGTGCCAGCCTTCGCCCCAGGCCAGGAGGCCCACCCACCAGAGGTTGGTGGAGTTCTCGGGGGTGGTGTACGTCCGGTAGCCCCAGGTGTGGGTGGCGGAGTTGACGAGCCAGGTGACGTGCAGCCCGACCACGATGCGCAGGAAGACGCCCCAGATGACGAGCGGCCAGCCCCCGAAGGCGTACAGCCCGAGCCCGATGAGAATGTTCGGGATCAAGTGCAGGCGGTTGAAGACACGCTGGACGGGATCGGCCACGAGCTCGGGGGCGAAGCGAGCCTCCATCTGGCGCCGGTCCATGCCCAGCTCGCAGAGGATCCAGCCGATGTGGCTCCACCAGAACCCTTCCTTCGGGGTGTGGAGATCCTTGCCCGGCTTGTCGGACTGAGCGTGGTGGATGCGATGCATGGCCACCCAGGAGATCGCGCCTCCCTCGCTGGCCAGCATCCCGCAGAGCGTGCCCAGGTACTCGACGGGCTTACGGACTTGGTAGCCGCGGTGGGTCAGCAGGCGGTGGTAAGTGACTCCGATCCCGATCGAGCCCGAAAGCCACCAAAGAAAAAGGAGAACGCCCAGGCCGGTCCAGGTGAAGGTCCAGGGAGCGAAGAGCGCCATCGCGTGGAGCCACACGAAGTAGCCGACGTTCACCCAGTCGAAGCGCTTTCCGTTCCAGGTCAGAGTCAAGGAGCCTCCTGAAGCCGAGTCGATCAACTAAGCTCGGTCGATAGAGGCTAGCACCCCACCTGGGGCGGGCAATGTCACAGTTCTGCAATATTTGCCGAATCGTCAGGGTCGGAATGCAGGTCGAGGCTCGAAGGCTTTTACCATCAGCCAGATGACGCCACCCAGAAGGACAAAGGGCAGCAGGGGCAGGAGAACGACGCTCAAGGCGAGAACGAGGACGACGCCCAAGAAGACGGCACCGGAAAAGAGCAGCTTGAGGAGGCCTCCGAAGAGGCCGAACACGACGCTGAACAGGGCTCCCAGGATGCGGAAGGGCAGGAATATCAGCCCACACAGCAACTTGAACGCAAGGATAGGGATGACGACTATAGCGCCGGCGACGAGGAACAGCACTACCAGAGCTTCCACGGGGCTCTCCTTGGTTACAACTGTTTACGCACCGGGGCCGCTCTGGGTTCCCGTAGACGGGACCCCGGGGGCGTTGCCGCCCCCGGGGCAGGGGCGGGCTTAGTTGTCCCCGCCTTCCAGGTTGATCGCCGCCGCGAGGATCGTGCCGTCCGTGCGCGTTGTGCCCTGGACCTCGACGGAGTCATTGACCTTGAGGTCCTTGAGGGTCAGGGTGCTGTCGTCGCGCCGGATGCGCGTTTTCGAATCCGTGGCCACCGTCTTGCCCGCGACTACCAGCGTTCCCGCGGCGAGGTTGATGGACTGGATCTTGCCGTTGAGCTCCGCCTCGCCTCCGTCGTCGCCACCGCTCTCCTGAACTTTGATCGTCTGGGCGAGGACGCTCATGTCCGCTTGGGTCGTGCCGTGGACTTGGATGTTCGCGCCAACCTTGAGCGAGCTGAAGCTGAGGTGACCGTCGTCTTGGCCCACGATCTTCGTGTCCGCGTTCGTGGTCACCTTGCGGCCGGCCACCATGAGGGTGCCCGCACCCATGTCGATCGACTGGATGGGCCCTTTGAGATCGACACCTTTGTCCCCATCCTTGTCACCGCTCTGCTCGACTTTGATCGACTGAGCGAGCACGCTCATGTCCGGCTGGGTCGTGCCCTGCACGTCCACGGTGTCTCCAACCTTGAGCGCGCTCAGGCTTACCCGTGTCTCGTCCCCGGCGACGATCCGGGTGTTGGCATTGGTCGTGACCTTGCGGCCGCCGACCATGAGGCTGCCCGCCCCCATGTCGATGGATTGGACGGGGCCTTTGAACTCGACCCCGCCGTCGTCCCCTTCGGGCTCGAGCGTGGCTTGCCCACCGTTGACGTTCACGGTGATGGTCAGGGTCTGGCCGGGGTTGAGGCCGGAGATGGTCAGCCGGGCGTTGATGCCCGGGCCTTGGAAGTGGAGCTCGATCGGGCCCGCCGGCAACCCCGTCAGCATGAACTTCCCGGAGGAGTCGGTCATGGTGACGAGCGAGGTGCCGGTGACGCTGACCTGGATGCCCGCTTTGGTGGAAAGGGAATGGACGCTGCCGGGTCCGGCGCTGGCCCCGGCCACGCCGCCGACGACGGTCCCCTGAAGGGTGGCCCCGGCCGGGCCGGCGGCGGCGCCGGGGGCCGTGGGCGAGGCGGCATTGGAGCCGCACGCGGCGGCCCCCATTCCGAGCCCGAGGGCCGAGAGAAAGAAGTACATGTGACGCGAATGGACGTTCATTGAAAGGCCTCCGTACCTTGACCTGGCGCCGGCGGCGCCGGGATGCTCCTGTTGATGGCGGCTCGGCTGGCCCGGGCGCGTGGAAACGCGCGGGGCCCCCGCGGCTCAGCTGCCCCGAGGAGTGCCCTGGGGCTGCGAGAACAAGCGGTCGAGATTCGTCCCCGACCCTGGCCCTGAAGCTAGCAAGGCCAAGCGCTTCCGGGCGTGACCCGGATCACGCCAGGGCAGCGGCTAAATCATTCGTCTGTCGAGCCATACTCGCAAAACGCTGTTCCGATCGCGGCTCGTTTCGCGGCACAGGACGGAGCTGATTGAGCGAAGAGTCGGCTCGCAGTCTATGGTCGACGCGGACACCCGCGGTCAGGCAGGTTCGCTTTCGAGCGTCGGGCTAGGAGCTTGGCGCGTGGCAAGCGGATGGCCGGCCGAGTACCGTGTTTCCGACCGCGAATGAGGCGGAGACTGCCGGCTTGCTGAGATGAAGCGTGACGCCACTCCCGAACCCTGTCTTGACGTGCCGGCGTGGCGCCTCTATCTTGCGAGAATGGTGGAGGAGACCATCGTGGAGTGCCCCTCCTGCGGCGAGCCGGTCCCCCTTGACGTAGACACCAGCGTTGCCGAGCAGAGCTACTACGAAGACTGCCCGGTTTGCTGCCGCCCCATGGAGGTGTTCGTGCGCTCGCGGCCGGGCCAGATCTTGAGCATCAGCGTGAGCGCGGACTGAAAATCCGCGTGTCGGCGGTTCAATTCCGTCCAGGC
>DATMML010000021.1 GCA_035570235.1 Vicinamibacteria bacterium
GCGGCCGCGGCCGTCAGGGACATCCCCGACGGCGCCTCCATCATGGTCTCCGGCTTCGGCCTCTGCGGCATTCCCGAGAACCTGATCGCGGCTCTGAGGGACCGGGGGGTCAAGAACCTCACCCTCATGAGCAACAACGCGGGGACCAACGACTTCGGAATCACCCTCCTCCTGCAGAACCGCCAAGTGAGGAAGATGATCGCGACCTACGTGGGGGAGAACAAGGTCTTCGAGAAGATGGCCTTGGCGGGCGAGATCGAGGTGGAACTGAACCCCCAGGGCACGTTCGCGGAGCGGATGCGGGCAGGAGGGGCGGGGGTGGCGGCCTTCTTCACCCCCACCGCCTACGGCACCCTCGTGGCCGAGGGCAAGGAGGTGCGGTGGTTCGGCGGACGGGCTCACCTCCTGGAGACCGCCCTCCGCGCGGACTACGCCTTCGTGAAGGCTTGGAAAGGCGATCACCTGGGCAACCTCGTCTTCCGCCGCACCACCCGCAACTTCGGCCCCGTGATGGCCATGGCCGCGCGCACGACCATAGCCGAGGTGGAGCAGCTGGTGCCGGAGGGGGCCCTCGACCCCGACGCGGTCGTCACCCCCGGCATCTTTGTGAAACGGATCCTCCAGGGCCGAAGCTACGAGAAGCGGATCGAGAAACGGACCCTCCGCGGCGAGGGAGGGGGGGAGGTCGACGGCAAGCGCGAGCGCATCGTGCGCCGGGCGGCCCTCGAGATGAAGGACGGGTACTACGTCAACCTGGGGATCGGGATGCCCACCCTGGCCGGCAACTACCTCCCCGCGGGCGTCTCCATCGTCCTCCATTCCGAGAACGGCATGCTGGGGGTGGGCCCCTATCCGCGGCCGGGCGAGGAGGACCCCGATCTCATCAATGCGGGGAAGGAGCCGGTGACGGAGCTGCCGGGCACGTGCTACTTCTCGAGCGCCGACTCCTTCGCCATGGTGCGCGGCGGCCACGTGGACCTCACGATCCTGGGGGCCCTGCAGGTGGACCGCGAGGGCAACCTCGCCAACTGGACCATCCCGGGCAAGATGATGAAGGGCATGGGCGGGGCCATGGACCTGGTGGCGGGCGCGCGTCGCGTGGTCGTGACCATGGAACACACGGCCAAGGACGGCTCGCCCAAGATCCTCGAGCGCTGCACGCTGCCTCTCACCGGCCAGCGCTGCGTGAACCTGATCGTGACCGACATGGCCGTCGTCGAGATCACCCGGGAGGGCCCGGTTCTCAAGGAATACGCGCCCGACACCACCCCCGACGCCGTGCAACGGGCAACGGGCACGGCCCTGATCATCCCCGGCGACGTCAAGCCCATGGAGTTCTGAGCCCAGGGACCAGGAGAGCAACATGTCCAGCAAGCAGCCCCCGGCCCCCCTCGCTCCTCCCGTCGCCCCGCCCCCCGCCCGCCGCTTCACCGACTCCGTGGAGAGACCCAGCACCGTGATCGGGGCCAGCATCAAGATCAAAGGCGAGCTCACGGGTGGGGATTCTGTCGACGTCGCGGGAAGCCTGGAGGGAGTGTCGCGGGTCGCAGGCTTCTATCTGGTGCGCGAGGGTGCGCGCGTGGTCGGCCCGATCGCCGCCGCCGCCGTCCTCGTGGAGGGAGAGGTCGAGGGGCAACTGATCGAGGCGCGCAAGGTCGAGATCGGCGCCGCATCACGGGTGCGGGCTCACATTCGCGCGTCGGTCGTGGCCATCGCCGAGGGGGCCTACTTCGAGGGGCAGATCGAAATGAGCGGGGAGGAGGGCGAGACCGCCCGCCTAGCATTTCAGGAGCGGCGCCGGCGCGATGGCGGCCGAGAGGCGAGGGCTCTCCCCACGGCCGCCCCCCAACCCGCGGCACCCCCGGGGGAGAAGAAGTAGCAGGGTCGGCTGCTGTCCTGGGCTCGTCGACGCTGGGAGGAGACATGATTCAAGAGGTCGTCATTCTGAGCGGGTGCCGGACGCCGATCGGCACCTTCGGGGGCGCGTTCAAGGACGTGCCCGCGACCGATCTGGGCGCGGTGACGGTCCGGGAGGCGGTGAAACGCGCGGGCATCCGCGCCGACCAGGTGGACGAAGTGGTCCTGGGTTGCATCCTGCAGGCGGGAGTGGGCATGAACCCTGCGCGCCAGGCCGCGATCAAGGCCGGGATCCCGGAGTCGGTCCCCGCCCACACCGTGAACAAGGTCTGCGGCTCGGGCCTGAAGGCGGTGATGCTCGCCGCGCAGGCCGTCAAGTGCGGCGACGCAGAGGTGGTGGTGGCGGGCGGCCTCGAAAACATGAGCCGGGCGCCCTTCCTGCTTCCGGGGGCGCGCTGGGGGGAGCGGCTGGGCCACGGCCGGGTGCTGGACCACATGATCCACGAGGGCCTCACCGACGCCTTCCACGATATACACATGGGAGTCACGGCCGAGAACCTCGTTGAGCGTTACCGGATCAGCCGCGAGGATCAGGACGCGTTCGCGGCGGAGAGCCAGGCCCGGGCCCAGGCCGCGATCGGTGCGGGGAGGTTCAAAGCGGAGATCGTGCCCGTACCCGTCCCGCAGCGGAAGGGGGAGCCCGCGCTGGTCGAGAAGGACGAGCACCCCCGGGCGGACACGACCTTGGAGTCGCTGGGCAGGCTCAAGCCCGCCTTCAAGAAGGACGGAACGGTCACGGCCGGAAACTCGAGCGGCTTGAACGACGGGGCGGCCGCCCTCGTGGTCACGAGCGCGGCCCGGGCGGCGGGACTGGGCGTGAGGCCGCTGGCTCGGATCGTGGCCTATGCCTCGGCCGCGGTGGACCCGAGGTTCATGGGCATCGGCCCCGTGCCCGCGGTGCGCAAGGCGCTGGAGAGAGCCGGCCTGGGTCTGGAAGCCATCGACCTCTTCGAGCTCAACGAGGCCTTCGCTGCCCAGAGTCTGGCCGTGCTGGGCGAGCTGAACCTCGATCCCGCCCGGGTTAACGTCAACGGGGGGGCCATTGCCCTCGGCCACCCCATCGGCGCCTCGGGGGCCCGCATCCTTGTCACCCTCCTTCATGCCCTGGCCGCGCGGGGTGCCAAGCGCGGTCTCGCTGGCCTTTGCATCGGTGGTGGTCAGGGCGTGGCCCTTTTGGTGGAGCGACTCTAGCGGCTTTGTGCCCCAGGCGGCCCGCTTGGTGCCGCGGGTCCGCTCAGCCTCGCACCGACTGTCGATTGCGGCCACCGAGGTC
This sequence comes from Vicinamibacteria bacterium, assembly GCA_035570235.1. Taxonomy (NCBI): domain Bacteria; kingdom Pseudomonadati; phylum Acidobacteriota; class Vicinamibacteria; species Vicinamibacteria bacterium. The sequence goes on from DATMML010000021.1 coordinate 3,191, forward strand.
TGGCTGTGCGCTCGCTACCGCGCAGGGCTGGTGCCCGCCGCGCTCAACCCGAGGTTGCGGGGATGGCCAACACCGCCGCGACATCGCTCTGACTCCGGCGAACGGGCGGCTTGAGGCTCGCGGCTCCTCTATTTCTTCCTTTCTACAGGTTAGTGGCGTAGAGTGGTGGCTTACCGGTTAATTTGCGGGCGCTTTCTCCTTGAACCAGAGGAACGGCGCTCCCACGGAAGCAGTGAAAACAGGCGGCTGGACATGTGCGTGGTACAGCCAACGCGCAGTGCCTACAGCCTCTTGGGTTCCTCAGCAGTAAGCGTCGTGAATGGGACCTGGAGGTCAACTATGTTCCGCGCGCGAGTTCCGGACCGGAAGCCTCAAGTGAACACTCGAACGATCATGACGAGGAAGTACCGAAGGTTCGCGCTCATTCTCGTCGCCGCGTCTTCGTTGATTGGGCTCCTTGCAAGCGCCCCCAGCGCTGCTGCCCAGTCTTCCGAGGCACAGCCCATTCCCTTCAGCGTGGTACCGATCAACGTGGCGGTGAACGACCTCGTCTTCGATCCGTTTCAACAGAAGATCTACTTCGCGCTTCCGAGCTCGGCAGGTCCCGTGTTTGGCAACACGATCGTCGGCCTCGACACCCAAACCGGAACCGTCGGACCCGTGGCCCTTACCGGCAGCGAGCCCAACCGGCTCGCCATCTCCGACGACGGGCTCTTTCTCTATGTCGGGCTGAGTGGCGCGAACTCCGTGCAGCGCTTTCACCTGCCCGATCTGAAACCGGATATCAGCTTCTCTTTGGGAAGCGATTCCTTCCTTGGGCCGCTCTTTGCCAGGGATATTCAAGTCATGCCTGGCAACTCCCACTCGGTTGCCGTGGCGCGCATGTACAAGAACTTGAGCCCATCGTCAGCGGGCATTGCCATATTCGACGACGGGGTGGAGCGTCCGAACACGACGCCGTTCTTCGCCCCTTTCGACTCGATCCAGTTCGGTAGGAACGACTCCACCCTTTATGCCTACAACAGCGAAACGAGCGGGCTCGATTTCTATCAGGTGAGCGTCGATTCCTCGGGGCTCACTCTCGGAAGCCACGTGGGCGGTTTGATCGCCGGTTTCAACTCGAACATCCACTTCGACTGGGGGACGGGCCTCGTCTACGGAGACGACGGCGGCGCGATCGATCCCGTCGCCCTCACTCTCATAGGCACCTATTCCGCTCGGGGAGTGATGATCCCCGACTCGGGCGTGGGGAGAGCCTTCTTCGTAACATCGGACTTCTCGACGGGCGACACGCAGATCCAGGCGTTCGACCAGGGCCGGTTCACGCCTCTCGGGGCCATCGACCTCGGGAATGTCATTCCTGTTGCGAGCTCGGCAGCGAGCTTCATCCGCTGGGGCCCCACGGGACTGGCGTTCCGCACGACCGGGCCCACGGGGCAGGTGTTCCTGCTCGTAAGCACGCTTGTGCTTCCACCTTCCTCGACACCAAACCCGGCTCCGGTCGCGACCGCCCTTCTTCCGTCGAACGCGTCCGTGGGCGGGCCGAATCTCGGGATGATTGTGCAGGGCTCGAACTTTGCGCTAGGGTCGACCGTGCTATGGAATGGACGCGTTCGAACCACGCGTTTCCTCGATAGCAACTACTTGCTCGCCTGGATTCCGACCACCGACCTCGTGAGCAAAGGAAGCGCACGGGTGAGCGTATTCACACCGGCCCCTGCGGGAGGCACGTCGGCACCACTCTCGTTCACGATCAAGTGAGCGCCGAGGGAGTACCTTCACCAGGACACGAAACGCGAGGGTCCTTCAAAGCGAAGACGTGATTCCCTGAGCTCCCTCAATGACAAACGAGGGACGTCGTCTCCGCGAAACAGAAACCCCAAAGGCAATCGGTTTCAAAGAGGCGGTCACGCGGGCAATGGTCCATTGATCCACGACCCAAGGACGGTAGGCGGCTCAGACTGACCCCGTGCCCGCGCTGGTTCTCCTTGACACCCCCCGCCTTCTTCCACTACGCTTGGTTATCCGATCCCGTCGAGCCGAGACGCTTAGTCTCCGCTCCTCCCCATTTCGCAGCTTCCACGAAGAGACGCCATGGCCAACGACGACCCGTTCTCGACCACACCCAAGGGCCCGGGGCCGCCTCGCCGCGGACGTCCGCCCAAGAATGACTCCGCCCGCGGCCGACCTCCCCGGGGACCCCGTGCCCCCGGCGACGACGAGATGCCCCCCGAGTTCGCAGTCGCCACCCAGGAGCCCGAGGCTCCGGAGCCGGCGGCGGTGGAGGTGGGGGCGGAGACGGGCGCAGCGGTAACGGGCTCCGCGGAGGTGGGGGGAGACCGCCTGGATCTGGCGGAGCTCAAGGAGATGGGTATCGCCAAGCTGGCGGGGGTGGCCAAGTCCCTGGAGATCCCGGGCGCCGCCGCCATGAAGAAGCCGGAGCTGGTCTTCCAGATCCTGCGCGCCCAGGCGGAGAAGGAGGGGCTCATCTTCTCCGAGGGGGTGCTGGAGATCCTGCCCGACGGCTTCGGCTTCCTGCGCGCCCCCGAGTACTGCTACCTGCCCGGCCCCGACGACATCTACGTCTCGCCCTCCCAGATCCGCAAGTTCGATTTGCGCACCGGCGACACCATCAGCGGCCAGATCCGCCCCCCCAAGGAGGACGAGCGCTACTTCGCGCTCATCAAGGTGGACGCCGTCAACTTTGAGCCCCCCGACAAGTCGAAGGAGAAGATCTTCTTCGACAACCTGACCCCCCTCTATCCCCAGAGCCGGATCCGGCTCGAGACCCTGCCCGAGCACCTCTCGACCCGCGTGCTGGACCTCATGACCCCGCTCGGCAAGGGCCAGCGGGCCTTGATTGTGGCCGCCCCCCGCACCGGGAAGACCATGCTCCTCCAGGCCATCGCCAACGCCATCACCAGCAACCACCCGGAGATCGTCCTCATCGTGCTCCTCATCGACGAGCGGCCGGAGGAGGTGACGGACATGCAGCGCTCCGTCCACGGCGAGGTCATCTCCTCCACCTTCGACGAGCCGGCGGACCGGCATGTGCAGGTGGCGGAGATGGTGATGGAGAAGGCCAAGCGCCTGGTCGAGCACAAGAAGGACGTGGTGATCCTGCTCGACTCCATCACCCGCCTGGCCCGGGCCTACAACACCATCGTGCCCCCTTCGGGGAAGGTGCTCTCGGGCGGCGTGGACAGCAACGCCCTCCAGCGTCCCAAGCGGTTCTTCGGGGCCGCCCGCAACGTGGAGGAAGGGGGGTCCCTCACCATCATCGCCTCCGCCCTGGTGGAGACGGGCTCCCGCATGGACGACGTGATCTTCGAGGAGTTCAAGGGCACGGGCAACGCGGAGATCGTGCTCGACCGCAAGCTCACGGACAAGCGGATCTTCCCCTCCATCGACATCAACCGGAGCGGGACCCGCAAAGAGGAACTGCTCATCCCCAAGGAAGAGCTGAACCGAGCCTGGATCCTGCGCAAGGTCCTCTCCGCCCTCTCCCCGGTAGAGGCCATGGAGCTGCTTCTGGAGCGCCTGGCCAAGACGAAGGCCAACAAGGAGTTCCTGGAGAGCATGTCCAGCGGGGCTTAGGGGCCCGGCGCCGCGCTCCGCCGTCGGGCGGGCCCAGGCTCGCGCGGAAGGAGATGGGGCCCATGGGTGGGGCCCCAGGGGCGACGTCCCCGGGCTCAGTTGTTTTCGATCGTCCGGTCCCCCAGGCCTGCGCGAACGGTGATCTGCACGGTGTTGGCGGCGAGGCTCTTGCCGTTGTGGCGCAAGGTCACCTTGATCCCGTACTGCCCCGCCACCTTGTACTCGTGCTCGGACGTGAAGCGTCGCTCGATCTTGGTGCCCGGCTCGAAAGGCGGACAGTCGGATTCCTGGAGGCTCTTGCCGCCGTCTCCCCACTCCCACTGGACCTCGGGGCAGTAGAGCTCCTCGACATCGTCCCCCCCCGTGAGCTCGGCCGTGAAGAAGACATTCACGGGCGAGAAGGCCATGCGGGGGGCGGCCCGCACGTCTAGGCTGGGTTTCTTGCTCTTCTTGGCCTCCTCGGCCCCGAGGGTCGGGGCCCCCAGGGCGAGGATCAGAAGCGTCACGACCGTGGCTCGTGGCATCGTCATTTCTCCGGGCCGGGAGGGGTGGCCTCCCCACCATTGTAGACCCTCGTTCTCCCCGCGCCTAGAATCAAGCATGAGCGAGATCCGAGGCCTTCGCCTGGCCCCCCGCGCGTCCCACAAGGAGAAGCGCCTGGCCGCGCTGCGGGAGGGTCGCGAGACGGCCGGCCCCAGCCTCCAGGAGGCGGTGGAGGACGCCCAGCTCTTGGGCAGCTTGAATCTCTCCGGCTTCGACTTGGCTTGGGAGGAGGTGAAGGCGTCCCGGCGCGGCGAGCCTGTGCATCCGGCGATCCTGGGCCTGCGGCGGGCGGGCAAAGCAGTGGACGCCCAAGCCCCCTTCAGCGTGGCCTCCCTCGTCGCCTGGCACGAGGCCGTGGTCGGGGTCGCCCCCGGCTATCGCCAGACGGACCGTGAGCGCGTCAACGCCCCGACCCCCGCCCCCCCCGGACGGATCGCGGGTCGGCTGGCCATCCTGGATCAGTGGCTGAACGCGGCCAGCGCCCACGAGCTGAAGCCCGTCCAGCAGGGGGCGCTCGTTCTCGCCCGGGTCATCGAGATCCTGCCTTTCGAAGACGGAAACGGCCGCGTCTCCCGTCTGGCCGCCTCCCACCTCATGGTGCGGGCGGGGATGCGGCCCCCGATCCTGGTGGGGGGCGATGGCCCCCGCCTCATCCAATGCCTGGGGGCCGCCTTCCAGCTCCAGCTGGAGCCGCTGGCCGCGCTCCTCGAAGAGGCCTCCGAGCGCTGCCTGGACGTGATGATCCGCACCCTGGAGTCCACCGCCTGAACACTCTCCGTTTGGAGATCCCGCCCTCACTCCAGCGCATCCTCGAGAGCGTGCGCGCGGCCGGAGGCAGACCCCTCTTCGTGGGGGGAGTCGTGCGCGATGCCCTCCTGGGCCTGCCCGTGAAGGACTTCGACCTGGAGGTCTATGGCCTGGCCGCGGACGAGCTGGAGCGTGTCCTGGCCTCCGCGGGGAGAGTGGACACGGTGGGCCAGGCCTTCACCGTCTACAAGCTGAGCGGCCTCCCGGGACTGGAGGCCGCGGTGGACGTCTCGATTCCCCGCCGTGATTCCAAGGTGGGGCCAGGGCACCGGGGGATCGCGGTCATGGGCGACCCCGGACTCTCGGTCGAGGAGGCCTCCCGGCGCCGGGACTTCACGATCAACGCGCT